>DAINCG010000036.1:0-14318 GCA_036732525.1 Pseudomonadota bacterium
GGAGGGAGGCGTGAATGTTGACGCAGCCCAGCCTGGGCGCTGCCAGGATCGGCGTCGGCAG
This sequence comes from Pseudomonadota bacterium, assembly GCA_036732525.1. Classification (GTDB taxonomy): domain Bacteria; phylum Pseudomonadota; class Alphaproteobacteria; order Bin95; family Bin95; genus VMCJ01. The sequence continues at coordinate 62 of DAINCG010000036.1, forward strand.
GATCAGCCCGTAGGCGACGACGACGGCGACGTCGAGATCGAGGTCGGCGAAGGCCGCCTGCGCGTCCGCGTTTCGCAAGGTTTTCGGCGTGCGGACCTCAATGCCGCGGGCGTCGGCGAGCGCGTGGGTCGGGGCGGGGCGCAGCTTATGGCCGCGTCCGGCGGGGCGTGGCGGCTGGGCGTAGACGGCGGCGATGTCATGGCCGGCGTCCAGCAGCGCCTCCAGCGCCGGCACGGCGAAGTCGGGCGTTCCCATGAACGCCAGGCGCAATCGGCTCATAAGCCGACGATCACGCGCCGACGGGGCGCTTGCCCGCCTGGGACGCCTTCAGCTTCTTCATTTTGGCGAGCGCCATGTTCCGCTTCAGCATCGAAATGTGGTCGATAAAGAGAACGCCGTTCAGGTGGTCGATCTCGTGTTGGATGCAGCGGGCGAGCAGGCCGTCGGCGTCGATCTCGTGCGCGGCGCCCGTCTCGTCCTGATAGCGGGCGCGCACGCGCTCGGGCCGGGTCACGTCGTAGTAGACCTCCGGGATCGACAGGCAGCCTTCGTTCATCGTGATCTTTTCGTCGGACGCCCAGATCACTTCCGGGTTGACGAGCTTCAGCGGCGCCGGCGGTTCGCCCTCCCGCGCCACGTCGATGACGACGAGGCGGCGCTCGTCGCCGACCTGGGGCGCCGCAAGGCCGATGCCGGGCGCGTCGTACATCGTCTCCAGCATCTCGTCGAGCTTGCGGCGCACGCTGTCGTCCACGGCCTCGACCGGCTTGCAACGAACTTTCAGGCGCCGATCCGGCGCGATGACGATGGGAAGAATGGTCATGACGCGCTAGCCGATCGCCTTCCAGTAACTGTCCTTGACCGAAATCCGGCCATCGCGAAAGCCGTAGATGTCGATGCCGCGCACGTCGATCGGCCGCCCGTCCCGATATGCCCCCGTCGCGCGGAAACGGCCGACGGCATGGTCGTCGCCGAACATCACTTCGGTTTCGGAAAAGCGGAGGCTTTCGATCCGCTCCGCCCGTTCCGCCAATGCCTGGCGCACCGCCTCCCGGCCTCTTACGACGCGTCCGTCGGGCGCGTCCGGCCCTTCGTGCAGGCGCCACTCGAAATCGTCGGTCACGACGGCCAGAATGCCATCGACGTCGGCGCGGTTGAACGCCTTGCCGAAGGCCTTCAGGGCCGCCATGGCGGCTGTGCGGTCCAGCATCTGTTCATTTCCTTGGCTTTGCCGCTTGTTTTGACGGCGGCCGGCGGCCCTCGTCAAGCGCCGCGCGCCCCGTTAGGCGCCGCGCGCCCCCGATAGGCGCCTCGCGCGCCCCATTAGGCACCTCGCGCCCAGGCCTCGGCCCGGCGCAGCGCCATGTCCAACCCAAAATATAGTGCGGCCGCCAGCAGAATCAGCGCCAAGAGCGCTGCGAACATCAAATCGGTTTGCAGCCGCGCGTTCGCATGGAGCATCAGATGGCCGAGCCCGGCCGAGGAGCCGACCCACTCGCCGACGACCGCGCCGATCGGCGCGACCGCCGCCGCGACGCGCAGCCCTGACGCAAAGGCGGGAATCGCCGCCGGCAGGCGGATGTGGAAGAGCGTGCGCCACGGGCTCGCCCCCATGCTGCGGGCGAGCTCCAGCCATCCCGGATCGACGCCGCGTAGGCCGTCGAGCAGCGCGGCCGTCACCGGAAAGAAGATGATCAGGCCCGCCATCGCCACCTTCGACGACATGCCGTAGTCGAGCCAGAGCACGAGGATCGGCGCCAGCGCGAACACCGGCATCGCCTGGCTCGCGACCAGGGCCGGCATCAGCCAGCGGTAGGCCCGCGCCCAGTAGGCCATGGCGAGCGCAGTCAGGAGGCCGACGCCAACGCCGAGCAGCAGCCCGAGAAGCATCTCCGCCGCGGTGACCCAGGCGTGGCCAAGGATCAGCGGCGCCTGATCGATGGCGCGCAGAATGGTCGCGCCCGGTCCCGGCAGGATGTAGCGGGGCGGCGCCGCGAGCAGCACGATCGCTTCCCACGCCAGCAGCAGGACGCAGCCGACGATGATGCCGCGCCCTGGCGGGCCGAGCAGGCGTTTCATGTCGCCGCCTCCGCCGCCAGGGCCGCCAGCAGGCGCGCCTCCGCCGCCGCGAACTCGGCGGTCAGGGGGCGGGGCGTCGCATCGGGCGGAACCGGCTGCTCGACAAGGCGCGCCGGGCTGCCGGAAAGCGTCCAGACCGCATGGCCGAGCCTGAGGGCCTCAGCCGGATCGTGCGTCACCATGCAGACAGTGCGGCCGGCGAGCAGTCGCGCCGCAAGATCCTGCAGCCCGTGCCGCGTGATCGCGTCGAGCTGGGAAAACGGCTCGTCCATCAGGACGATCGGCCGGTCTTCGGCGAGCGTCCGGGCGAGCGCCGTCCGCTGGCGCATGCCGCCCGACATGGCGGCGGGCTTGAGATTCGCGGCGCCGGCGAGTCCGACCGCATCGAGCAATTCGCGCGCCCGTGCGCGCGCCGGTCCGGTCGGCTCGCCGCGAAGCTTCGCGCCGAGCGCCACGTTGTCGGCTGCGGTCAGCCAAGGCAGCAGAAGGTCGGTCTGGGCCATGAAGGCGGCGAGCGGCGCCGTGGGCGCGCCCCGGTCGGTCTGGGCGTCGGCGTCGGCGTCCTTCGGCCCCAGTCCCGCGATCAGGCGGAGCAAGGTCGACTTGCCGACGCCGCTCGGCCCCAACAGCGCGGTGAACCGCCCGGCCGGCAGGCGCGCCTCGAAGTCTCGGAACAGGTCCAGGCCGCCATAGGCGAGCCGCCGGACCCGGAGCGTGACGCCGACGGCCGCGCGCGTCACGACGTCCGCCTCCGCGCGGGACAATCGCGTTCGCGACCAAACTGCTCTAGTTTCGGCCATCCCGAAACGAAGGCGTATCGATGACGCGTATGCTGGTCCTGCTGTTTGCCGCCTTGATGATCGGCGTTCCGGGCGTCGGCCGCGCCTGCCCCGCCGCGCCGCAGGGGCCGTTGCCGACGGCGGAGCTCGCGATCGAGACGGCGAGCGGCCGGTATATCTTCACGGTGGAGGAGGCGACGACGCCCGACCAGCGGAGCTGCGGTCTTATGCAGCGGCCGCGCCTCGCACGCGACGCGGGCATGATCTTCCGACAGAGCCCGCCCGGCCGATCCTACTTCTGGATGAAAAATACGCCGGAGCCGCTCGACATGCTGTTCCTCGACCAGGACGGCCGGGTCGTGCACTACGTCGAGTATACGGTGCCCTATTCCACCGGCGCATATGGCACGGAGGCCGAGGTCGCGGCCGTGCTGGAATTGCGCGCCGGCTCTGCCGGGCGCATGTCGCTCGACCTCGGCGACAAGGTCGAGCATCACTGGTTCAAACGCTAAATCCGGATCGGAGCGACCGAGGGGAACGTCGCGGGGCGTCGCCGACGGTTCAGCCGGCCTGCTCGCGGGCGGCTTCATCGCCGTCGCCTTCGTCGGCCGCGTCGGCTTCCGCCTGGGCGCGCGCCGATTCTTCCAGCAGATCGTCCAGGCCGGGCGCGTCATCGTCGAGGTCGTCATCGAACTCGAAGCCGGCGTCGCGGTTGAGCACGTCTTCGCCGCGAGCCTGCGCCTCGGCTTCGTCGGCGCTGCGCGCGACATTCGCCGTGACCGTGATGACGACTTCCGGATGCAGGCGCACGCGCACCGGGTGCATGCCGAGTTCCTTGATCGGGCGCTCCTGCTCGACCTGGCGGCGGTCGACCGTGTAGCCGGCTTCGATCAGCGCTTCCGCGACGTCGCGGCTGGAAACCGAACCGTAGAGCTGGCCGGTATCGCCCGCGGACCGGATCAACACGACGGCGACGTCGTTCATCCGCTCGCCGACCGCTTCGGCTTCCTGGCGGCGCTTCAGGTTCTGCGCCTCGAGCTGGGCCTTCTGAGTCTCGAAGTAGGCGATGTTGTCCTTGGACGCGCGCAACGCCTTGCGCTGCGGCAGCAGGAAGTTGCGGGCGTAGCCCGGCTTCACCTTAACGACGTCGCCCATCTGGCCGAGGTTTTCGACGCGTTCCAGCAGAATGATATCCATGGCGTCAGACTCCTTCGCCGCGCCCCTTGGCGCGGGTCAGCGGCTCAGCGGATGATGTAGGGCAGAAGGCCGATGTGGCGGGCGCGCTTGATCGCCTGGGCGAGCAGACGCTGCTTCTTCGCCGACACGGCGGAAATCCGGCTCGGCACGATCTTGCCGCGCTCCGTCAGGAAGCGCTGCAGAAGGCGCACGTCGCGATAATCGATGGTCGGCGCGTTCGGGCCCGAAAACGGGCAGGACTTCTTGCGCCGGAAAAACGGCCGACGGCCGCCGCCCATAGCCATTAGTCGTTCTCCTCGGCCGCGGCCGCCTCGGGCCGGGCGCTGCTGCGTTCGCGCTCGCCGTCGCGCTCACGGTCGCCACGATCACGGTCGCGGTCGCCCCGCTCGCGGTCGCCGCGATCACGATCGCCGCCGCGCGGACGGTCGTCGTCGTCGCGGCCGCCGCGGTCGTCCCGGCGGCGGCGGTCGTCCCGGTCGCGCCGGGACATCATCGGCGATGGCGCCTCGTCGACCTCGGGCACCCGGATCGTGAGGAACCGGATGACGTCTTCCGACAGGCGCATCTGCCGCTCGAGCTCGAGCACGGTCGCGGCTTCGGCGTCCACGTCGAACATGACGTAGTGGCCCTTGCGGTTCTTCTTAATGCGGTAGGCCAGGGTCTTCAGACCCCAGTGTTCCCGCTTCAGGACCTTCCCGCCGGCTTCCTCGACCAGGGTCGCATAGCTGTCGGCCAGGGATTCCACCTGCGCCGGCGACATGTCCTGTCGGGCTACAAACACGTTCTCGTAATACGCCATGGCCGCACCGTACCCGCGCGCTGTTGGAAAAGCAGATTCGCCGGGAGGCCGCGCAGAATGGCTTCGAGAGGCGGCCGGCCCAGCGAAGAATGCGCTGTTATACAGATGCCGCCGCCGGATGCAACCCGTATTGCGCGCGCCGCATTTGCGGGGGCGCGCGACGTTCCGAAGCGGACGGGCCGGCGCCGGGACTCTTGGCCCCAGGTCGCCTTGTCGTTAAGTTCCCGGCGAAACGGCGGAGAACCGGCGACCAGGCCACAATCCCGCCACGAGCGGGCGCCAGGATCGCCGCGCCTTGCAATGTTGCCACACTAACGGACTGGAGACTCATGGCTGCTCTCATCCGAATCGTCGCGGCGGGCCTCGCCGCCAGCCTCATGCTCGCGGACGCCGCCTTGGCGCAGGAGCCGGAATCGATCGGTCGCTTCCGCGACTGGGAGGCGTTTTCGGCGACCGAGCAGGGCCGCAAGGTCTGCTACGCGCTGACCTCGCCGCAAAAGTCGGAAGGCGACTACTCGAAGCGCGACCCCGCGTTCATCATGGTCACGCGCCGACCGTCCGAGAACGTCTATGACGAGGTGAGCGCCATCGCGGGCTATACCTATCAGGCGAACAGCAAGCCGACCCTCCGCGTCGGCAATCGCAGCTACACGGCCGATGCGGTCGGCGACGTGGCCTGGCCGAAGGTCAAGGACGGGCCAGGCCTGATCGCGGCGATGAAGGCAGGCAGCGACCTCGAGCTTTCCGGCACGTCGTCCCGGGGCACGCCGACGAAGGACACCTTCTCGCTGCTGGGTTTCACGGCCTCGCTCGGCGCGATCGCGAAGTCATGCCCGCGCCGCTGACCGACATTCCGGTGACGGTCGCCGCGCCCGACGGACCGCCGGTCGACCTGATCGGCCTCGACCGCGCCGGCCTCGCGGCGGCGCTGGCGCCGCTCGGCCTCCAGGGCTATCGGGTCGGGCAGGTCTGGCAGCAGCTCTACCGCTTGGGCGCGCGGGATTTCGCAGCGATGACGACGCTCGGCAAGGCGGTGCGCGCGGATCTGGCGCAACGCTGCGCGATTGGCCGGCTTGAGATCGCGAGCGCGCAGACGTCGGCCGACGGCACGCGGAAGTGGCTCTTCAAGCTGGCCGACGGCGCGCTTGTCGAGACCGTGTTCATCCCGGAAGAGGATCGCGGCACGCTCTGTGTGTCCTCCCAGGTCGGCTGCACGCTGAACTGTCGCTTCTGTCACACCGGCACCCAGCGCCTCGTCCGCAACCTGACCGCCGCGGAGATCCTCGGCCAGGTCATGACGGCCAAGGACGAACTCGCCGACTGGCCGGCGCCCCGGCCCGACCGCAAAGTCACCAACATCGTCCTGATGGGCATGGGCGAGCCGCTCTACAATTTCGAGAACGTGAAGCAGGCGATGCAGGTCGCGCTTGACGGCGAAGGCTTGGGCTTCTCCAAGCGGCGCATCACGCTATCGACCGCGGGCGTCGTGCCGATGATCGCGCGGGCCGGCGAGGAGCTTGGCGTCAATCTCGCGATTTCGCTGCACGCCACCAATGACGAAATCCGCGACCGGATCGTGCCGATCAACAAGAAGTACCCGATCCGCGAACTGCTGGACGCCTGCCGCGCCTATCCGACGCTCAACAATGCGCGCCGCATCACGTTCGAATACGTGATGCTGCGCGACGTGAACGACCGCGACGAGCACGCCCATGCGCTCGCGTCGATGCTGGCGGACATTCCGGCGAAGCTAAACCTCATCCCGTTCAACGCGTGGCCGGGCGCCGAATTCGAACGGTCGACGCCGGAGCGGATTCACCGCTTCGCCGGCATCCTGATGAACGCAGGCTATCCTGCGCCGATACGGACGCCGCGCGGCGAGGACATCCTTGCGGCATGTGGACAATTGAAGTCCGCGAGCGAGAAGGCGCGTCGCGCCCGCCCGACCGCGGTCGAGGCCTGATCCCGAAGCGGATCAGTGCGCGGCGAGCGAGGCGCCGGCCGCCAGGATGAGAAACGTCATCACGCCGACCCAAAGGGTGACGGCGTCGAAATCGGCGCCGCGGCGGGCGCGTAGCGCGACAGCGCGCGCATTGACGATCCTGTCGTTCATGTTCTCGGTCTCCGCGGTCTCACTATCCTACGATACGAAATAGGCGTCCGATCGGATGTTTTTGAGGCTTATCGCCGGAACGTGATGCGTTGCCCAGGCTTTGCCGCCGCGCGTATGCTGCCGCCGCAAGAACAACCAAGACCGTCCCTTAGAGAGAAAACGCTCATGTCCTTCGATGTCGCAGCCGCCATGCGCGCGGCTCCGCCCGCCCCTGCCCAAGCCTGGAAGGGATTCCCGGCCTATAATTTCGTCGGCGGCCACAACGACGGGCCGAGCGTGCCGGCGAAGGCGCTCGCCGCCGCCGTGACGGACGCGTTGACGCGGGAAGGCGACACGCTTGCGACATATGGCCTGCAAAGCGGTCCGCAGGGCTATGTGCCGTTCCGCGAAGCCATCGCCGCCATGCTGAAGGAGCGGACGGCGATCGACGCCTCGATCGACGAGATCCTGGTGACGTCGGGTTCGCTGCAGGCGCTCGACCTCATCTTCAATCTCTTCCTCGACCGTGGCGACATCGTCTTCCTTGAGGAGGCCTGCTACGGCGGCACGCTGACGCGGCTGAAGAACCGGGGCGTCGACGTCGTCGGCGTCGCGCTCGACGCCGACGGCATGCGCCCGGACGCGCTCGAAAAGGCGATCGCCGACGCCAAGGCGGCCGGCCGCAAGGCGAAGATGATCTACACGATCCCGACGGTGCAGAACCCGACGGGCTCGGTCATGCCGGAGGCGCGGCGCCGCGAGATCCTGGCGATCGCCGCCAAGCACGGCCTGCCGATCTTTGAGGACGACTGCTATGCCGACCTGATTTTTCAGGGCGAGCGGCCGCCGGCCCTGCGCGCGTTGGATACGGACGGCCGCGTCGTCTATTGCGGTTCATTCTCGAAGTCGATCGCCCCGGCGATCCGCGTCGGCTACATCGTCGCCGATTGGGCGGTGATCAGCCGCCTCCTGCCGCTGAAGACGGACGGCGGCACAGGCGCGATCGAGCAGATGGCGCTCGCCGGCTATGTCCGCGACCATTTCGCTGGCCATGTCGATAGCCTGCGCAAGACGCTGAAGGTCAAGGCGGACGCGATTTCCGATGCGCTCGACGAGCATTTCGGCTCCGCGGCGACGTTCGACCGCCCGTCGGGCGGCATCTTCGTCTGGGTGACCCTGCCGGAGAGCGCGGCCATCAATCCCGGCGTCGAGTGCTCGACGGACGCGGCCTATGGCGGCCGGCGCCTGCGTCTTTGCTTCGCCCATCCGGAGGTGGAGGAGTTGAAGGCCGGGGTCGCGAAGCTCGCCGACATCTGCCATCGGGAATTCGGCGTGCCGCTGCGCAGCGGCAACGTGCAGCGTTGATGCGTCGCGACATGACCATCGGAGCGCGACCGTGACCCGGCGCATCGCCGGCCTCGGCGAGGTGATCGGCGGCTACGACGCGCTGCTCGTCGATCTCTGGGGCTGCGTCCATGACGGCGTCGAGCCTTATGCGGCCGCCGTCGACGCGTTGGAGCGGGCGAAGGCGGCCGGCGTCCAGGTCTGCCTGCTTTCCAACGGCCCGCGCCGGACCGGGCCGATCATCAGCCGCCTCGATGAAATGGGCGTGCCGAGGGACTGCTACGACCACGTCATGACGTCGGGCGAGGCGACCTGGCTGGCGCTCGCCCAACCCTCGGACCCGTGGCACCGGAAGCTCGGTCGCCGCGCCTATCACCTCGGTCCGGACCGCGACCGCTCGGTGCACGAGGACGCCGGGCTCGAGATGACGGCGGTCGTCGGCGACGCCGACTTCATCGTCGTGACCGGCACCTACGACAACGACCACACGATTGCGGACTACGAGCCGGTGCTGGCGGAAGCGGCGGCGCGCGGCCTGCCGATGGTCTGCGCCAACCCGGACCTCGTCGTGCACATCGGCCCGAAGCTCGCCATCTGCGCGGGTTTGATGGCCGAGCGCTACAAGGAACTCGGCGGCGACGTCGCCTACCACGGCAAGCCATACCCAAGCGTCTACGCGCGTTGTTTCGAACTTCTCGGCGCGCCGGATGCGAAGCGCGTGCTCGGCATCGGCGACGCGATCCGAACGGACGTCGCCGGCGCCAAGGGGGCGGGGGCGGACGCGCTCTTCCTGGCGGGCGGGATCTATTCCGACGACCTCGGCGGCATCGACCCGCCGCCGGCCGCCGTCGCGGCGAAAGCGGCCGAAGAGGGGCATCCGGCGCCCGACTATCTGCTGCCGCGCCTCGCCTGGTAGCGGCCGCCATGTCCGATGGCCAGCTGTCCATGGCCCGGATTTGGGCGACGGTGCTGCTGCCGTTCGGCTGCGGCTACTTCCTCTCGTATCTCTTTCGGGCGGTCAACGCCGTCGTGGCGCCGGACCTGATCGCGGACGTCGGCCTGTCGACGGAGGGCCTTGGCCTCCTGACGGCCGCCTATCTGATCGGCTTCGCCGCCTTTCAGCCGCCGCTTGGCCTGCTGCTCGACCGGTTCGGACCGCGCCGGGTACAGACCGCGCTATTGCTCGTGGCGGCGTCCGGCGCCGCGCTCTTCGGCGTCGCGACGAGCGAGGGCGTACTGATCTTGGCGCGCGCCATGATCGGCCTCGGATTCGCAGGCGGCCTGATGGCGAGCTTCAAGGCGGTGGCGCTGTTCGCGCCGGCGGGCCGGATCCCGCTGTTCAATTCCTGGGTGATGGCGTTCGGCGGCGTCGGCGTCCTCGTCGCCTCCTACCCGGCACACGCCACGGCGGAGGCGCTCGGCTGGCGTGGGCTATTTCTCCTGCTGGCGGCGCTGACGGCGGCGGTCGCGGCCTTGATCCTGATCGTCGCGCCGCGCCGCGGCGAAGTCGGGGAGGTCGGCAGCTTCGGGCAGACCCTCGCCGGGCTGGGGCGCGTCTATTCATCGTGGGAATTCTGGCGGATCGCCCCCTACGTCATGGCGACCGGCGGCTCCCACATCGCGATCCAGACATTGTGGGCGGCGCCCTGGCTCGCCGACGTCGCCGGGCTCGACCGAGACGGCGTCGCCGCCGTCCTGACCGGCATGGCGGCGGCGTTCCTGGTCGGCATTCTCGCGGCGGGCGCCTTCTCCGACGTGGCGCGGCGCTTCGGAAAGGGGCCGCTCTTCGTCATGCACATCGCGCTCGCGGCGTTTCTCGTCGCCCAGGCTTACATCGTGCTTGGTTATGTGGAGTGGACCTGGCCGCTCTGGCTCGTCTTTGCGCTGACGGGACAGCTTGGCGTGCTGGCCTATGCGCATCTCGCTGATTTCTTCGGGACTGCGCTTGCCGGCCGCTCGAACACAGCGCTCAACCTGCTGCTGTTCGGCTCGGCGGCGGGGCTGCAATTCGGCATCGGCGCCACGCTTCAAGCCTGGCCGGCCGTCGACGGCGCTCGGCCGGCCACGGCCTATTCGGCCGTCTTCGGCGCCGTTCTGGCGCTGCAGGCGCTGGCGGCGCTCTGGTACTGGGTGGCGACCGGCGCGCGACGGCGTTAACGCGGCCTTAGCGGCCGGTCGGCGAGATTGTCCCATCTCGGAATCCGGTTGTTCGGGGCCATCCATGCGAACCATCGAATGTGCGGCCGGCGACGTCCTCTATCGCGAAGGGGACGCGAGCGACGCGGTCTATTTCATCGAAGACGGCGAAGTCGAAGTGCGGCGGACGGTCGACGCCGACGAAGTCTGCGTCGCCGTATTGGGCAAGGGCGAGATCCTGGGTGAGATGGGCGTCATCCGCTCCGCGCCCAGATCGGCGACCGTCGTCGCCGCGACGCCGCTGCGCCTGACCGTGGTCAATGCGCCGGATTTCCTGAAAGCTTTCGGCGGCCCGGACGGGCTCGGCCTGAAGTTGCTGCGCATGATTTGCGCGCGGCTGACCCGCACGAACGCCAGCGTCGGCCTCGCGCCTTCCGTCGGGAAGGCGCTGCGGAGCGAAATCGATGAAATCCGCCTTCTGGGCGCTTCGCCGGAAATGCAGGCCCTGCTCGGGCCGACCGGCGTCGTCGTCGGCCGGTTGCCGTTCATCGTCGGGGCCATCGCCGGCGACAAGGTCCGAGCTTCCGCGTCGTCGCTCGGCCTTCCCGCGGCGCGATCGGCCGGCCAGCTGCAGGAACGGCATTTCCGGATCGAACTTTTGCCAAACGGCGAACTGGCGCTGCGCGACCTCGAAAGCCGTCTCGGCTGCATCGTGAACGGCCGCCGCATCTCGAACTTCGAGCGGTTCGAACTCGGCCCCGTCAAGGAGCTCGAGCCCGGCGACAACACGGTGACGGCCGGCGGTCAGTACTCGTCGGTCCGGTTCGTCGTCCGACTCCGCCGGAGGCTCGCCAAGTCGGCCTGACGCCTGCTATGACGTCGCCATCATGTCGGACGTCATTCATATCGTCGGCGGCGGGCTCGCGGGCTCGGAAGCCGCCTGGCAGTGCGCGCGCGCCGGCCGCCGCGTCGTGCTGCACGAAATGCGCCCCAACCGCGCCACGCCGGCGCACCAGACCGGCGGGCTCGCCGAACTCGTCTGCTCCAATTCCTTCCGCTCCGACGATTCGGAAGCGAACGCCGTCGGCCTGCTGCATTGGGAGATGCGCGCCGCCGGATCGCTCGTCATGGCGGCCGCCGACCGGGCCAAGGTGCCGGCGGGCGATGCGCTGGCGGTCGACCGTGACGTCTTCTCCGCAGCCGTCGAAGCTGCGCTTGAAGCGGAGCCGCTGATCGAAATTCGGCGCGAGGAAGTCCAGGGCCTGCCACCGGCCCACTGGGGCCCGACGATCCTGGCGACGGGACCGCTGACGAGCCCCGCCCTCGCGGAAGCGATCCGGAGTGCGACGGGCGCGGATGCGCTCGCTTTCTTCGACGCGATCGCGCCCATCGTCTACGCCGAGAGCATCGACATGTCGGTCGCGTGGCGCCAGTCCCGCTACGACAAGAAGGGGCCCGGCGGCGACGGCAAGGACTACGTCAACTGTCCGATGGACAAGGACCAGTACCTAGCCTTCGTTCAGGCGCTGATCGACGGCGAGAAGACCGAGTTCCGGGATTGGGAGAAGGACACGCCCTATTTCGAGGGCTGCCTGCCGATCGAGGTGATGGCGGAGCGCGGGCCGGAGACGCTGCGCTTCGGACCGATGAAGCCCGTCGGCCTGACCAACCCGCACCGGCCCGAAAAGCCCTATGCCGTCGTGCAGCTTCGCCAGGACAATCTCGAGGCGACGCTGTTCAACATGGTCGGCTTCCAGACCAAGCTGAAGCACGGCGCGCAGACGCGCGTCTTTCGCGCGATACCGGGCCTGGAGAAGGCCGAGTTCGCGCGTCTCGGCGGCATCCACCGCAACACCTTCATCGAATCGCCCCGTCTGCTCGACGCATCGCTCCGCCTGAAGACGGCGCCGCATATCCGCTTCGCCGGCCAAGTCGCGGGCGTCGAGGGCTATGTGGAGAGCGCGGCGCTCGGCCTGATCGCCGGCCGCTTCGCCGCGGCGGAGGCCGCCGGCCGCGATCTCGCGCCGCCGCCGCCGACGACCGCGCTCGGCGCGCTCGCGGGCCACGTGACGGGCGCCTTCGCGGACCAGCCGGGCGCCTTCCAGCCGATGAACGTCAATTTCGGCCTGCTGCCGCCGCTTGCCGGCCCGGCGCCGAAGGGCCGCCGCGGCCGCGTCGGCCGCCGGAAACTGATGACCGACCGGGCCAAGGCCGACATCCAGGCCTGGCTCGAAAGCCCTGACCCCAATCCAAGGGAGAATGCCGCATGACCTGGCGGGTTTATCTATCCGGCGAGATTCATACCGACTGGCGCGAAGAAATCGAAAAGGCGGTCCGGGCGCGCGGCCTCGACGTCGCGTTCTCCGGCCCGGTCACTGACCACGCCGCGTCCGACGACTGCGGCGTCGTCATCATGGGCGGCGAGCAGAACAAGTTCTGGCACGACCACAAGGGCGCCAAGCTGAATGCGATCCGCACCCGCACGCTTTTGGAAAAGGCGGACATCGTCATCGTGCGCTTCGGCGATAAATACAAGCAGTGGAACGCCGCGTTCGACGCCGGCATGGCGGCCGCGCTCGGCAAGTCGCTGATCGTGATGCACGGCCCCGACCACGCCCATGCGCTGAAGGAGGTCGACGGCGCCGCGCTCGCGGTTATCGAACGGCCGGACCAGGCGGCGGACATCCTGTCCTATGTCATCGAAGGCGCGCTGCCGAAGGCGTCGTGACGTAGCCTTTCGCCAATCCTTCCGGCCCGATAAGCTCGCCGCTTCCTACAGAATTCGAAGCATCGGGAGCGGCGCCATGGCGGTGTTGGAAACGGAAAAGCGGGGCGAGATCTTCATCGTCCGGATGAACAGGCCGGAGGTGCTGAACGCCCTCAATTTCGAAATGCGCATGGCGATGGCCGAGGCGTGGACCGAGTTCCGGGAAAGCCGGGACCTCGAGGTCGCCGTCTTCACCGGCACGGGCCGCGGCTTCTGCGCGGGCGAGGACATGAAGGAAGCGCTGAAGGACAACACGCCCGGCGGCCGCAAGCTGCCGATCGAGGACCCCTTCCGCACCGGCGCGCTCGAAAAGCCGGTGATCGGCGCGATCAACGGCTTCGCCATGGGCGGCGGCTTCATGCTGGTCGAAGGCACGGACCTGCGCGTCGCGGCCGAGAACGCGATCTTCGAGGTCTCGGAGGCGAAGCGCTGGCTGCTCGGCGGCTACAATCACGGCCACATCGCCAACCTGCCCTATCCGGTCGCGATGGAGATGGCGCTGGGCTTCCGCTTCACCGCCAAGCGCTTCCACGAGATCGGCTTCGTCAACCGCCTGGCGCCCGCCGACAAGGTCGTCGACGTCGCGGTCGAAATGGCGGAGCACCTGCTGACCCTGCCGCCGGCCTCCCGCGTCAACACGGTCCACATGATGCGGCGCATGCGGCCCGCCGTCGGCCCGGCGCACGCGAAGCTGGCCGACCGGCTGCACGAACACGGCGCCAAGAGCGACCTGATCGAGTCGCGGGCCGCGTTCGCGGAAAAGCGGAAGCCCAACTTCAAGGGCTGGAATGATCCCCAGGACCGCTTCAACCTGCCCGATCTGGAAGACTGAGGCTCAGACCTTCGGCAGCTCCGGCGCGCCCATCTCGAACGGCCGCAGCACGGCCGTCAGGGCCTGCAAGGCCGGCGTTTCGACGCCGTGGGCGCGACCGAGCTCAACCGCTTTTGCGGCGAGCCACGGCAGCTCCAGCCGGTTGCCGCGCAGGAGGTCGATCGCCATGGACGCGATCGATTCGGGGTTCTGGCTGTCGATCATCTTGAGGCGCTGTTCGGCAAGGTCGTCG
>DAINCG010000036.1:14328-18052 GCA_036732525.1 Pseudomonadota bacterium
AGCAGCAGCGACATGCCCTGCTCCCGAAGCTCGGCCAGCAGGCGGGCGAGCGTCGCGCGGGCGTCGACGTCGTCGCGGATGTAGCCCATGCGCTGGCGGGACGCCGCCGTCAGCGCCGAGACGCTGACCAGGAAGACGAACTTCTCCCAGAGGTCCTTTTCGATGTTTTCGGAGAGCCTGGCCTCGACCCCGGCGGCCTTCGCGGCGTCGAGCAGCGCCTCGCCGCGGCCGCTCGGGCCGCCCGCCATCTCGCCGAAAGTCAGGTTCTGATATGTGCCCATCTGTGTGATGCGCCCCGGCCCCGCGATCGCGGCGTTGATGATGGCGACGCCGCCCATCACCGCATCCTTGCCGATCACCTTGGCGAGCCGTTCCGGCGCGTCGATGCCGTTCTGCAACGTGATGACGGCGGTATGGCTGTCGATCAGCGGGCGGATCATTTCGCCGGCGCTCTCGACGTCCCAGAGCTTCACGGTGAACAGCACGAAGTCGACCGTGCCGATCTCCGCCGGGTCGGCCGTCGCCTGGGTCGGCTGCAGGTGGAAGTTCCCGAGCGCGCCTTCGATCCTGAGGCCGTCCTTCCGCATCGCCTCCAGGTGCGCGCCGCGCGCGACGAAGGTGACGTCATTGCCGGCGCGGGCGAACGCCGCCCCGAAAGGTCCGCCGACGCCGCCCGCGCCGATCACCGCCATCCGCTTGCCATGCCGCTCCCGTGGATTCACGTGTATCCTGTGTGCGACCGCAGCATAGGAGGATCGTCATGACCGTGGAACACCTGCCTGGCGGCGCGAAGATCGCCACGCTCGCGACCGCCGACCGGGTCGAGTTCGGCCCGCTCGCGCACTACCGGCCCTTGATGGCGGACGGCACGACGCCCGTCCGCACCGGCATCCAGGTTTCGGAGCCGGGCTACGTCGCGCCGATGCACTCCCACCCCTATGTCGAGATGCTGTTCATCCTGGAGGGCGAGGCGGACGTCTGGCTGGAAGGCGAGGAGGGCGGGAAGCGCCGTCTCGGCCCCGGCGACACCGTGGCGCTGCCTCCGGGCAAGCCGCACAGCTTCGCCGTCGTCGGCGACCGGCCGATGAAGCTGCTCGGCATCCACCATTCGCCCGAGCGGATCGTCGACTATCTCGACCGCGAGACGGACGCGTCGGGCTACCCGATCCTGGAAACCGCGGAAGGACCCAAGGATTGACCGATATCAAGACGATCGCACTGTTCGGCGCCGGCGACATGGGCTCCGGCGTCGGCCGCACGCTGGCGGACGCCGGCTTCCGCGTCGTGAGCTGGCTCGGCCCGCGCAGCGCCGAGAGCCAGGCCCGCGCCAAGAAGGCGGGCGTCGAGGACCTGGGCGGCCTGGGCGCGGCGTTGGAGGCGGCGGACATTGCCCTCTCCGTCATGCCGCCAGGCAATGCCGCCGCCTTCGCCAAGGACGCGGCGGCGGCGATGCAGGCCCTCAAGCGGAAGCCGATCTACGCGGACCTGAACGCGATCTCGCCGAAAACGATGGACGGCATTGCCAAGACGATCGAGGCGGCGGGCGCCGCCGTGCTCGACGGCGGCATCATCGGGCCGTCGCCGGACAAGGGCTGCCCGCGCGTCTATCTCTCCGGCCCGGCGGCGGCGGACGTGGCGCCGCAACTGCTAAGGCCGGACATGAAGACGATCGCGCTCGGCCCCGACGTCGGGCAGGCGTCGACCATGAAAATGCTCTACGCCGGCCTCAACAAGGGCCATTGGGCGATGATGGCGGCGATGTCGGTGACGGCGGCGAAGTACGACCTGTTCCCGGCCTTCCTCGGCGAGATCGAATCGAGCCGGCCCGACCTCTTCAAGATCATGGAGAACTGGGTGGGCTTCCTCGCCGCCGACGCCCACCGCTTCGGCCCGGAGATGGACGAGATCGCCGAGACGATGGCCGCCGTCGGCGTCACGCCCAAGTTCCACGAAGGCGCCCGCTGGACCTATGACCTGCTCGACGAGACGCCGCTTCGGGACGAGACCCGCGCGACGCTCGACAGGAGCCGCCCGATCGCGACCTCGGTCGACATCTTCAAGCAGGCGCTCGACAAGCGGCAGAACTGATTTCTAGTTCGCCATGATCGTGCAGCGCCAGTGGATGCGGTCCTCGTCCGCCGGGCAGCCGCCGGTCGCGGAATGGAGCGTGCAGCGGTTGTCCCAGGTCACCACGTCGCCGACCCGCCACTGGTGGCGGTAGTCGGCGCCGGGTGCGACCATGTGGGCGGTCAGCTCCTCGATCAGCGCGTCGCTGGTCGCGTCGTCGACGCCCGCGATCTTCAGGATGTGCGTCGGATTGAAGAAGAGGGACGTGCGTCCTGTCTCCGCATGCGTGCGCGTCAGCGGGTAGCGCGTCGGCGGCATGTCGCGCTTTTCGGGCGGCAGCAGCTCCGCGCTCTTCCGCGCCCGGCCGCCATAGACATAGTGGGCGTCCAGGTCCTTGATGCGCGCCTTCAGCTCCGCCGGCAGGGCGTCGTAGGCCATGTACATGTTGGCGAAGAGCGTGTCGCCGCCGACCGACGGGATGGCGAGGCCATAGAGCTGCGTCGCCTTGCAGACCCGGTGGTCCCAGGGCCCGTCCGTGTGCCAGCTCTGCCCGCGCGTGCGGATGGTCTGGTCGAGGCTGCCGTCCTTCTTGCGCGCCTCGCCCATCACGGTGAGTTCGGGATAGTCGGGATGCCGCGTCTTCTCGACCGGGTGGGGCTGAATGTCGCCGAAGCGGCGGCCGTATCCCAGGAAGCCGTCGATATCGAGGTCCTGGCCGCGCACGATCAGCACGCCGGCGTCCAGCCAGGCGTCGTAGAGCGCCTGCCAGTCCGACGGTTCCAGACGGTTCAGATCGACGCCGGTCGCGATCGCGCCGACGCCGGGGCTTGCGGGTTCGATGTGCATGGGGCGATCCTCCTGACGATAAATCTAAGCGCGAAAAGCGGGGCGCGCCTATAGCGCCCCGGCAGCGCAAAAGCGCCAGGGACGGACCGACCGATGATCGAGATCGAAGGCCAGACGATCGACAGGGCGTTCGCCGCCGCCGCCGAACGCTACGGCCCGAACCCGCTGCTGACGCTCGCGGCGGACGCGGAGCGGCCCTACTGGCCCGAGGGCTACGCGATCACCTATGCCGAGGCGGCGAAGGTCGTGGTCGAGTATCGTGCGGTGCTCCGGGCGGCCGGCTACGGGCCGGGCCACCGCATCGCCTGCCTGCTCGCCAACCGGCCGGAGATCCTGCTGCTGAAGCTCGCGATGAACGGGCTCGGCGTCTCCTGGGTCCCGATCAACCCGGACTACCGGCCGGCCGAGATGGCCTATGTTCTTGAGGACAGCGCCGCCGACCTCGTCGTCGCGGCGCCGGACCTGATGGCGCTCGCGACGGCCGCCGTCGCCGAAAGCGGGCGGGACGTCGACGTCCTGACCTACGACGCCGGCCCCTTCGACCCGCCGCCGCCGAAGCGTCCGCCGCCGCAGGCGGACGCCATCACTGCGGATACGGACGCAGAGGCAAGCCTGCTCTACACCTCCGGCACGACGGGGCGGCCGAAGGGCTGCATCCTCTCCCATGTCTACGAGCTGGAGGTCGGCCAGTGGTACGCCGGGATCGGCGGCCGGATGACGCTGACCGAGGGCGGGGAGCGGGTCTACAACCCGCTGCCGCTGTTCCACCTGAACGCCGGCATCGTGCTCTTTTTCGGCATGTGGCTGACCG
>DAINCG010000037.1:0-3190 GCA_036732525.1 Pseudomonadota bacterium
AGATCTCCAGACCCGCCTCGACAAGATGCACGTCCGTCACAGCCGACGGCGCCTAGTCCGCGAACTCTTCCCCGACGCGACCGAGGACCAGGTCCAGGCGGAGGGCGAGAAGTTCCCGGACGTGCTGCATCCGCTCGTCCGCACGCATCCGCTGAACGGTCGGCCGGCCCTCTTCCTCGGCGGCGAATGGGGCAGCGACATCGACGGCCTGCCGGCGGAGGAAAGCCGGGCGCTCTATGCCGACCTGCTGAACCACCTGATCGGCGGCGCGTTCTCCTATGTGCATCAATGGCGTGTCGGCGACGTGCTGTTCAGCGACAACCGCTGCGGCATGCACCGGGCGAGCGAATGGGACGTCGACAGCCACCGACGCCTGCTGCACCGGATCATCCTCTGGGACAAGCGGATGCCGGAAGGCTCGCGCATCGCGGCGTAGGCGGTTAAGGACGGCGGTCGGATCGCGCTTCGAGCGGCGATCGCACCTCAAGTCAGGACGCCATGCGCAAACGACCGTCCCGTCGCCGACCGTCACGCCGTCGGGCCGCCGCCGCCTTTGCGGTGGTCGGTCTGCTCGCCGGCGCCGCGCACGTGCTGGCGACGGAACCCGGAAGCCTGCGCCTCTGGCGCGAGGTCCTGCCGCTTGCGGCCCTGATCGGCGCGGCGCTCGGCGCGCTGGTCCGGCCGGTCGGCTGGGGGCGGGGCGCGCTCGTCGCGCTCCTTGCCGCGCCCGCGTTCGCCGTCGCCTACGCGATCGCCGAAGCCGCCATGATGGCGAGTCGCGGCGACATCGTCGGCGTCGGCGAGTGGCTGGCGGCGGTCGGGCATTGGACCGTCGTCGTGCTCGGCAAGGCCGCCATCGGCGCGGCCGCCGCGATGGCCGGCGGCGCGGCCGCCGGCCGCTGGCTCGGGCGAAGGTCCCGCTAGTCGCGGGCGTACATGTCGTCCAGCCGCACGATGTCGTCCTCGCCGAGATAGCTGCCGGTCTGCACCTCGATCAGTTCGACGGGCACGCGGCCAGGGTTCTCCAGGCGATGCACCACGCCGAGCGGCACGTAGACCGACTCGTTCTCCGACAGCAGTTGGCTTTCCTCGCCGATGGTGATGCGCGCCGTGCCGGCGACGACGATCCAGTGCTCCGAGCGATGGAAATGCCGTTGCAGCGAAAGTCGGGCGCCCGGCTTGACGAAGATCCGTTTGACCTGGAAGCGGTCGCCGACGACCAGGCTTTCGAACCAGCCCCAGGGCCGGTGTTCCGTCGGCAGCCGGTCCGCCTGCGGGACCTCCGCGCGCCGCAGCGTCTCGACGACGACGC
The DNA here is from genome assembly GCA_036732525.1 of Pseudomonadota bacterium. Lineage (GTDB taxonomy): Bacteria > Pseudomonadota > Alphaproteobacteria > Bin95 > Bin95 > VMCJ01. The sequence continues at coordinate 1,313 of DAINCG010000037.1, forward strand.
CCAGGTCCTGCGCGCGGCGCATGTCCGCGATCAGGACGGCGTCGGTCATCGCCACGGCGACGATGTCCCTGAGGCCGAAGCCCACGATGCGCATGCCGTCATTGTCGGACCGCAGCAGGCTGGAGCGGCAGTCGATCGCCGTGGCCGGGCCGCTGGTCGCGACGCCGTCCGCGTCGCGTTCCGCCTCCTGCCAGACCGCGTCCCACGCGCTCAGGTCCGCCCATCGGTCGCCATAGGGAACGGCCGTCACCGCGTCCGTCCGCTCCATGATCGCATGATCGAAGGAGCGGGTCGGCAGCGCGTTCCAGCTTTCGGGCGCGAGCCGGAGGAAGCCGAGATCGACCACGGCGTCGCGAACCGCGCGCCCTGTCGCCGCGAGGATATCCGGGGCGTGTTTTTCGAACGCCTGCATGATCGCGCCGCGGGAGAACAGGAAGACGCCGGCGTTCCAGAGATGGCGGCCGTCCTTCGCGATCTCGGCGGCGCGCGCCGCATTCGGCTTCTCGACGAACCGAACGACCTGCGCGTCGCCGCGGTCGTAGCCTCGTCCGCCAATTGCAGATAGCCGAAGCCGGTCTCCGGCCGGTCCGGCGTGACGCCGAAGGTGACGATGTCGCCTGCCAGCGCGCGTGCGACGCCGGCTTCGACCGCCGTGCTGAAGCGATTGTGATCGGGCGCCCAATGATCGACGGGCGTCGCGATGAAGAGATGGTCGTCATCGAGGTCGTGCAGGGCGAGAACCGCGGCCAGCACGGCCGGCGCCGTGCCGCGCGCCGCCGGCTCGAGCAGAATTGCGCCTGGGTCGATGCCGACGGCCAGCAGCTGCTCGGCGACGAGAAACCGGAAATCCGCGTGCGTAACGGCGATCGGCGGCGCATAGCGGGGGCCGGAAACGCGCCGGGCGGCGGCCTGGAACAAGGTGTCGACGCCCAGCAGCGGCACGAACTGCTTGGGCCGCGCCTTGCGCGAGGTCGGCCAGAGCCGCGTGCCGGCGCCGCCGCAGAGCAGGATCGGAGTGATCGTCTCGACCATGTCGCTCGCTGGAGCCCTCGGGTCCGACGCGGGAGCGCCGTCAATATTCTTAGGCCGGCGGCGGATCGGCGTGTCAAGGCGATCCGCCGCGGAGTTGTCTGGGCGGCGCTTTCGACCTATCTCGGCGAAGGCTCGAAAGCGACGCCTTCGCAGCGTGGAAGGCGGGCCCTGGAGACGTCCGGTCGCAAAGAAGGTAGTTGGCTTTGGATGACGCCGCCTGGTCGAGAGTGCTGAAGTTCGCCGACGGCGACGACGCTCCGCTGACCGAATGCACGCCGCCGGCCCGGGCGCTGGCGCCCCTGGCCGAGGCGCGGCGGCAGGGCGCGCCGTACGTCGTGGCGCAACTCGGCATGTCGCTCGACGGCCGCATCGCCACACGCACGGGCAGTTCGCGCGGCATCAACGGCGCGGCGGCCATGCGGCATCTGCACTGCATCCGCGCGCTCGCGGACGGCGTCATCGTCGGCGCCCGCACCGCCTGCATTGACGACCCGCGGCTGACGGTTCGGCACTGCGCCGGCGAGAGCCCGGCGCGGGTGGTGATCGATCCGAAGGGCACGGTTTCGCCCGACGCCCAGGTCTGGGCCGCGGACGACGGCGCGCGCCGGCTCGTCTTCGGCGGCGCGGACGGCCTCGACGACGGCATCGAGCGGATATCGCCGCCGTCCGACGAGATTCCGACCGACTGGCTGCTCGACGCCCTGCGCGAGCGCGGCATCGCCCGAGTGCTGGTCGAGGGCGGCGGCAAGACGGTCAGCCAGTTCCTGGACGCGGGCGCTGTCGACAGCCTGCATCTGCTGATCGGGCCGATTGTTCTGGGCTCGGGGCTGGTGGGGCTCAACTTCG
>DAINCG010000037.1:3208-4654 GCA_036732525.1 Pseudomonadota bacterium
CCGACGATGTCGCTCGCATCCCACGACCGACGACCGACGTCCATGTCTTCGAGGAAGGCGATGTCCTATTCGCCTGCCGCTTCCAGCGGTCGGGCAAATAGGTCGACGTGGCCGACGGTCATCTCGTCGGTCCGGGCCAGCCGCGCTTCCAGCCAGCGCCGCGCGACAGCGCCCTCGACCAGGCCGGCTTCCGTTACGGCGCTCGCCCAACCACGCAGCGTTTCGCCGGTCAGGTCCGCGTCGCGCCGGCCGTCGAGACGCCAGGGGCTCTGGGCGACGACGACCGCGTAGCCCGACGATTCCAGGCGGTCGATCAGGCGCGGCGCGGCGTCGGGACCGGCCGCCGGGCCGCCCAAACCCTTGTCCAGGCGCTGGTGCCGGTTGAACGCGGCAAGCATCGCCGCGTCATCCGGGCATTGCGGCCGGAAGGCCTGCCGGCCGTCATAGGTCAGCATAGCGAGCAATGCGAGGCGGTCGCGGGCGAGCGCGTCGACGAAACGGTCGATCCAGGCGTCGCTCGCCAGATCGAAAAGCGCGCTCGCGGTCACGAGCGCGCAGTCTCGGCCCCAGCAGGCGGGCGTCGCCGCCAGATCGACGACGGCGGTCTCGACGGTCTCCCCGGCTGCGGCGAGCCGCCGCGCGGCTTCGTCGAGATTGGCGGCGTCCAGGTCGACCAGCCGCCAGCGGCGCGGGCGCGGCAGAATGTCGGCGAGCGCCATGGCCGTGGCGCCGACGCCGGCGCCCAGGTCGGTGACGGCGAGGTCGTTCAGGTCGGCGCAATAGGTCCGCGCCGCCGCGAGCATATGTTCGGACCGCGCGCGTGCGTCCGCCGGCGCGCGGAGGTCGAGCCACGAAGCGGAAAAGCCGCTCATGTCGCCGTCGCCGTCATCGACATCGACCTCAGGACGCGATCGACGGCCTCGGCGGTCTGCCGCCATGTCGGCAAGGCGCGGGCGGCGGCCGCCGCCCCGGCGCGCGCCGCGGCGTAGACCTCGGGATCGGAGAGCATTCGGCGAAGCGCCGCGGCGAAGGCGGCGGGGTCGTCCGGCGGAACCAGCAGACCCGTCGTCGGCGGCACGGTTTCCCGCACGGCGCCGGCGTCGCAGGTTACGATCGGCAGGCCCCACGCCAGCGCTTCGGCGAAGACCATGCCATAGCCCTCGTAGCGGGTCGCCAGCACGAACAGGCTGGCGGCGCCGTAGAGGGCGTTGAGCGCTGGCTGCTCCAGTTCGCCCTGGAAGCGGACGCGCGGCTCAAGCCCCAGGTCGGCGCGCTGCCGGTCGAGCTCCGCGGAAACGGCCGCGTCGCGCGCGCCGCCGACGATGTCGCAGGTCCAGTCGAGGTCGCGGGCCTCCGCCAGCGCCGCCAGCAGCGTGTCGTGGCCTTTCCGCCGGATATGGCTGCCGACGGCGAGCAGCCGGGGCGGGCCTGGCGGCGGCGCGGCGG
>DAINCG010000037.1:4702-4931 GCA_036732525.1 Pseudomonadota bacterium
CGACGCCCGGCAGGGCCGCGGTCAGCCGGTCCGGCGCCGCGCCATAGTCCCGCGCCAGGACGGCCGCCGTATGCGGGCTCGTGACCACGACATGACGGGCGCGGGCAAGATTGGCGCGCTCGGTCTCGGCCAGCCGGGCAGCGAGCGCGGGGTCGATGCCGCTTTCGAGCGCCAGCGGATGGTGGGTCAGGGCGACGATCGGCGCCCGGATCGCCGCGACGCCGGCGGG
>DAINCG010000037.1:5039-18001 GCA_036732525.1 Pseudomonadota bacterium
CCTGCCAGCCGAGCGCGCGCAGTTCCGCCATCAGCCGCTTGTCGTAGATGTAGCCGCCGGTCCGGGCGTCGGGGTCGCCGGGAATCGCGAAGACGACGGTTGTTTCCTCGGCGGTCTCCCGGGTTCCGGGCATCGCTCAGCCGCCCGTCAGCGCCGCCTCGTACCAGCCCCGCGCCACGTGGCTTTCGTTCAGCGTGACCTTCAGCCGCTCGATGCCGGCGGCGTCCGCGCCAAGCCGGCCCGCCTTGATCTCTGCGGCCATCGCGTCGAAGACGTACTTCGCCAGCACTTCGGTCGTGGTCCGCTTGCCGCCGAAGCGGTCGATCTCGTCCAGATTGGCGTAGTTGATCGGCTTCAGGATGCGCTCCAGCGCCTCCGACGCGAGGCCGATGTCGACGACGATGTCGTTCTCGGTGAGTTCGGGTCTGAAGAATGCCACGTCGATCACGAAGGTGGCGCCGTGCATCTTCTGGGCCGGGCCGAAGGCCTCGCCCGGCAGGGAATGGGCGATCATGACGTGGCTGCGGACTTCGACGGCGTACATGGGTTCAGGCTGCTCCGGCTTCGTAACGGATGGCGACGCAAAGGGCGCCCGGGTCGGTTTCGATCAATGCAGGTAGGCGGGCGGGCGCGTCGGACAATGGGACGTCGTGCGTGATCAGCGCCTCCGCCTCCGGCATCGCCGCCAGGAGGTCGAGCGCCTTGGCGAGGCGGCGCCGGTGCGTCCAGCGCGGCGCGCGCCGCGCCGGGATGCGGCCGACCTGGGAGGAGACGATCGAAAGCCGCCGGGCGTGGAAGGCGGCGCCCAGGGGCAGCGTCGCCGGCGCGTCGCCATGCCAGCTCGCTTCGACGACCTTCGCTTCGACGCCGGCGCGCTCCAGCAGGTGGCGCAACGCCTCCGGCGCGCCGGAGGCGTTGATCGCGACGTCGACGTCCTCTTCCGCGCCCGCCGGGCGGTCGGACGGCGCGCGGAAAGCCGCGCCGAGCTGCTCCGCTATGCCGCGCTTCGCCGGGTTGATGTCGGCCAGGGTGACCTCGACCCCCGGAATCCGCGCCGCCAGTGCGGCGATCAGCAGGCCGACGACGCCGGCGCCGGCGATCAGGACACGGTCGCCCGCCGCAACCTCCGCGTCCCAGAGCACGTTGAGCGCCGTTTCCATGTTGGCCGCCAGGACCGCTCGCCGGGGCGGCAGGCCCGCCGGCAGGGGCAGGACGGCGTCGCGCGGCAGGCGCGCATATTCCTGGTGCGGCGAAAGCGCCATGCAGGCTTTGCCCAGCAGCGCGGCCGGACCGTCGACGACTTCGCCGACGAAGCCGTAGCCGTACTTCACGGGAAACGGAAAATCGCCCTCCTGGAACGGGCAGCGCATCCGGTCATACTCGCTCGGCGGCACCGCGCCTTGCAGCACGAGACGCTCGGTGCCGCGGCTGACGCCGGAAAAAAGGCCGCGCAAGAGAACGTTATCGCTCCCGACAGGCGTTGAACTCTCGGCTCGGAGTTCCATTTCGCCGACTGATATCGTCCAGAGAGCTCGCGATGTCGTCATCGGCGGAATGGGCGTCCGGTTGAGATTGGCAAAGGCATTATCGATATGCGTTCGGTTGACAAGACTAATCTCCTGGGCGGCCGTGTGGAGGCGCCCGCGGTCGATTTGGCGGCGGGCGCGCCCGTCCGGGACCGGCCCGCGCTGCCGCCGCCCTTGGTCGCCCGCGACCCGGCGGACGCCGCCGGTCTCGCGCGACGTCGCCGTCGCTTCCTCGCCCTGAACCTTCTGACCATGGCCGCGTTGCTGGGTGGCATGACCTACATGCTCTCGCTTGGCGGGCTGTCCTTTGCGGAAGGCCTGATGCTGTTGGCCTACGCGGCGACGACGCCGTGGCTCTCGATCGGTTTCTGGAACGCGGTGATCGGCTTCGCGATCTCGCTTCGCGCGAAGAATCCGGCGGCCTACGTCAACCCGGCCGTGGCGCGGGAGCGGGCGGATGCGCCGGTCACGTCCCGGGTCGCGATCGCGCTCGCGATCCGGCATGAGCAGGTGGAGCCGATCTTCGCGCGGCTGGAGGCGATGCACCGGGATATCGCCGCATCGCCCTACGCGGACCGGTTCGCCTTCCATGTGCTGAGCGATTCCTCGGACCCAGAAATCGCGCGGGCGGAGGAAGCGGCCGTCGCGGCGCTTCGGGCGCGGGCGCCCAAGTCCGTGCCGATCCACTATCGCCGCCGGCGGGAGAACATCGGCTTCAAGGCCGGCAATATCGAGGAGTTCTGCGACCGCTGGCGGGACGCCTACGACTACTTCATCCCGCTCGACGCCGACAGCCGGATGACCGCGGCGGCGGTGGCGCGCCTCGTGCGCATCATGGAGGCGTCGCCGGAGATCGGGATTCTGCAGGGCCTGGTCGTCGGCGAGGCGTCGGATTCGCTGTTCACCCGCATCTTCCAGTTCGGCATGCGGAACGGCATGCGCTCCTACACGCTGGGATCCGCCTGGTGGCAGGGGGATTGCGGGCCGTTCTGGGGCCACAACGCGGTGATCCGGATGGTTCCGTTCCAGCGCCACTGCAAGCTGCCGACGCTCTCCGGCAAGGGTCCGCTTTCCGGCCCGATCATGAGCCACGACCAGGTCGAGGCCGCCCTGATGCGCCGTGCGGGCTACGAGGTCCGGGTGCTGGCCGAGGAGGACGAGAGCTTCGAGATCAATCCGCCGAGCCTGCCGGCGTTCATCAAGCGGGAATCCCGCTGGTGCCAGGGCAACATGCAGTATTTCCGGCTGCTCGGCATGCCGGGCCTGCCGCCCGCGACGCGGGTGCAGCTTCTGCTCGCGATCCTGATGTATCTGAACGCGCCGGCCTGGATCCTGTTCATCAGCGTCGGCGCCGCGACCGCGGTCGCGTCGACGGACTTCGGCGCGATTCCGCTGACGCTCGGCCTCGCGCAGTTCGCCGTGGTGATGGCGATGAACCTGATGCCGAAGATCATGGGCGTCGGCCAATCGTTGAGCCGGAACCGGTCAGCCGCGAGCTATGGCGGCCGGGCGCGTATCGTCGCCGGCGCGATCCTGGAGTTCCTGTTCTCCATGCTGATCGCCCCCTGCGTGGCCTTCGCGCTGACGATCTGCTGCATCGGCCTTGTCTTCGGCCACAAGATCCGCTGGGGATCGCAGCGGCGCGCCAGCGCCTATCTGAGCTTGCGGGAAGCGGCGCGAACGCTCTGGCCGCAGACGCTGTTCGGCGTCGGGCTCGCGGCCGTCCTGGCCGTCTATGCGCCTTGGGCGCTGGCCTTCGGCGCGTTGATCGTAACGCCGCTGGCGCTCGCCATTCCGCTCGCCAGCTTCAGCACCTGGCCCGCCTTCGGCCAATGGACGCAGCGCGTCGGCCTGTTCGGCATCCCGGAGGAGATGTCCGCGTAGTCGAGGCCGTGTCCTCGAAGCGGGCGCGCCGCGTCAGATCGGCCACATGCGGCGAAATACCTGATCACGCTTCAGAATCAGGTGTCGGAGCGCCCCGCCGATGTGCAGGCCGAGCAGGCCGACGATGGCCCAGCCAAGCGTTTCGTGGACTTCGTAGAGCAGATTTCCGGCCGATTCCGACTTCGGGATCGCCTGGGGCAGGTCCCAGGAAAAGAACTCGACCGGGTAGTCGAGCGCGTCCGTCGCCGCCCATCCGATCACCGGCATGGCGACCAGGGCTGCATAGAGCGCGTATTGGACCCAGCCGCTCAACCGCCGCTCCCAGTCCGCGATCGGCGGGTCGTAGGCCGGCTTGCCGTGGCGTCGGCGGAAAAAGATGCGCAGCAGCATCAGCGCGAATATGATCAGGCCGCCGGTCTTGTGATACTCGTAGATCGCGTCCCTTCCGGCGGCGCCGAACGCGTCCGTCACGCCCTCGAACCCGAGCAGACCCAACGTCAAGCCGCCCAGTAGCGTCGCGCCGACGACCAGGGCCACGATCCAATGCATCGCCTTCACGGGCCGCGCATACGTCTTCATGCGTCATTCCTTCAAGCGGCTTAGCCGACCGTCCGCCAAAAGAAACACAAGCGTCGATTTCCGACAACGCTTCCGAGAGGCGGTGATGGCCGACCGCCGCCGCGACGCTCGCGTCGATGTCGGACCGGAAGAGGCAAGACATTTTTTGATAGAAGCAATAATAGCAGCACGTGTTTTAATTGTATCGGCAATGCAGCTTTTTACATTGACTCTCGCATAGAGCGTTTTGTTTTGAGCGGGCGCAATTATTTACTGCATCGCTTCCATGTTTCCGCGGCTGCGCTTGTTGACTGGTTTCCGCTTCGCGCGTCTAATTTTTTGGCAGCAACGTTCTTCAGGCAGGCTTCGAACGCGTTGCAGGCATCTTGAGTCCAGCGGGGGCAGAGACTCATGGCGCACCCATTTTCACGGAGAAACTTGCGACGCGGCCGTGAACGCGTTGATTCGCCGGGCTTTATTAATTCGGGCCCGCCGTCCGGACGCAGCGGCGCCGGCGCTGGCGACACAGCGCTGTCGAGCCTTTGGGAAGCCCATTCCGGCGCATTTCGGCGACGCTATCGTCGCGGCGCGGCGCGGCCCCGGCGCCAGCTCGTCTTCGAACCGCTTGAGCCCCGCTTGCTGCTGGCCGCCGATTTCGGCGTCGATCTGGCCGGTCACAACAATGTGACATTGCGTGCGCTCGATGAGGGCGGCACGGCCGTTCTTGAGCTGTTCGACAATGACGCCAGCATGCGCATCGCCGACGCTTTTACGGAAAGCGGCTCGGCGTTCGACACCGTCGCCCTCGACGATGTCGCGTCGCTGTTCATCGCCGGCACGGCCCTGGCCGAAGACCTGATCATTGATGCGGTCTCGTTCGAGACCTTCCTCGCCGGTCTGCCGGATACGCTCTTCGGCATAACTTTCGATGCGGGCGACGGTTCCGACTCGCTGCAAATTTCGAGCGGCCCGACGATCGCGACCGATTGGGCGATCGTCGACGCCGATGCGGGCGTCGCCGACGGCACGGCCGCGACCGCCTATTTCGACGCGTTCGGCGACGCGACGAACACCCTCGACGTCGCGTTCTTCTCGCTCGAGAATCTGGTCGGCGGCGCCGGGACGGATTCCCTGACCGGCCCGGTCGGCGAGAACGTCTGGCAGGTCACGGGCGACGGGACGGGCGTGCTCGAAGGCGTGGCCTTTTCGGGCGTCGACCGGCTGATCGGACGACAGGACACGGAAGCCGCGACCGGCGACCCGCTGAGCGACACGCTGGTCAACGCCGTCGGCGCAAGCGCGACCGTAACGCTGACCGACGTGCTGGCGGGCGTCTTCGACGGCGGCGCCTTCAGCTTCGACTTCGAGGGCTTCGACGCCTATGCGGGCGATACGACCGTCGGCGACGACACGCTGGCCGGCCCCGACACGGACAACACCTGGCTGATCTACGGCGCGAACAGCGGCTATGTCGCCGGCGTCGCCTTCAGCAATGTCGCCAACCTGGTCGGCGGCGACGCGGCCGATCGCTTCGCCATCGACTTCGCCGACGACGGCGACATCGCCGGTCTGACCGGCGGCCTCGACGGCGGCCTCGGCGCGGACTCGCTGTTCGTGCCGGAAGATCCGGCGAACGGCGTCACCGCGTCCCGCGTCGTTTTCGACATTCCGGGCGGCACGGTGACCTACACCGATGGCGCGGCGACGCCGGCGGCGCTTTCGACGATCGCGTTCACCGGGCTGGAGACGGCCGCGCCGATCACGATTTCCGGCACGGCGGACCTCGTCGTCAACGCGACCGAGTTCTCCGACAACCTGATCCTCGATTTCAACGAGACGACCGGCGAGTACACCCTCAGCACGGACGACCTCTTCCTCCGCGCGTTGATGGGCGGCGACCAGACGTTCGCGGCCCCCGCCGATTCGCTGACCATCAATCTCGGCGCCGGCGCCGACACGCTGCTGATCAACAGCGCGGCGGCGCGCACCGGCCACGATTTCACGGTGAACGCGGACGCCGGCGTGCTGACCCAGGGCGCCGACGCCTTCAGCGACTTCCTCCAGACCGTGACGAGTTCGGCCGCGAACCTCGGCAACCTGCTCCTCTTCGACGACATGATCACGGTCGCCGACGGCGCGACCATCTCGACACGCCAACTCGCGCCCGGCGACGATTTCCTGACAGGCGTCTCGCTTGGCGATTCCGGCGCGATCTCCCTGGCTGCCGAGCGCATCGTCGTCGGCGACGGCGCCCGCCTGCTCGCCCATGTCGACGCCGGCGGCGCCGGGGCGGCTGGCGACGTGTCGGTCCGCGCGACCAAGATCAGCCTGCAGGACTTGAACAACCTGCTGCCGGCGCTCGTCGATTTCCGCACGGCCGAGGTGTCGCTCGGCTCGGACGTCGTGTTGCAGGGCGACAACATCACCGTCACGGCGACGACGACCGACCGGACGTTGCAGCGCCTGCTCGGCACGAACGCCATCGCCAACAACTTCGTCATCGACCCGCTGCTCGACCAGGTGAACGGCCTGTTGACGCTGCCGTTCAAGGTGCTGGTCAAGCGGTCGGAATCGACCGTCACGATCGGCGAAGACGCCACGTTGACTGGCGAAGGCCATGTCCGGGTCTCGGCCAGCGCGTCCACGGATTCCAGCGGCAAGGCCGCCAGCAAGCTGATCGGCGTCGGCTACTCCGAAGCCGTCGCCAACGCGACGGTCGATATCGCGACCGGCGTCGACATCGACGCCGGCCTCACGGTCAGGATCGATTCGAGCGCCAGCCCGACGGCCTCCCTCGAAGCCGAGAACAAGCGGGACCTGGGCGACCTGCCGTCGGACGCGCCCAACGTCGCTTTCGCGCTCGCCATTTCCCGTGCGGTGGCGACGTCCCACACGCTCATCGCGGAAGGTGCGACGGTCAATGCGGGCCAGACGGCGAACATAATCGCGACCGGCAGTCCGTCCTCGACGGCCACGGCGACGTCCGGCCTGAAGCAGGACGGCCTGACCGGCTTGGCGTTCGCGGTCGAGCTTTCGGACGCCGATGTCCTGACCCGGGTCGACGGCGCGGTGACCTCGAACCAGGCGCCGGGCTCGGTCGTCAAGCTGGAGTTCGACCCGACCGTCACGGACCCGAACGCCATCGGCTACATCGACGGCGCCAACGACCGCATCCGCGTCGGCGCGAATGCGCTGCAGACCGGCGACACGGTCACCTATGAGAACCGCCGCGGCAACAGCATCGGCCCCTCGATACCCGACGGCAATCCGCTGACGACGGAAGGGCTGGTCGACGGCACGACCTATTTCGTCGTCAAGGACCCGGCGGAGCCGGAGTTCATCCAGCTCGCGACGACCTTCGCCCGCGCCTCCGCGGGCGACGTGATCAACCTGGAGTTCGAGGACAATTCGACCGGTTTCCCGGATTTCCCGGCGCTCAACTCAAAGACCTTCGACGCCGGCGACCGGGTCGACTACGACGCCAATTCGATCACGCTCGACAATGACGCCTTCACCGGATCCGGCGTCGATTTCGCATTGCTCGGTTCGACCTTCGAACTCGGCCAGTCCGTCAAGTACGATCCCGGCGGGAACACGCCGATCGGCGGCCTGACGCCCGGCGCCACCTACTACGTCATCACCGGCACCAATCAGTTCAACCTGCAGGGCGACAATCGCTTCGTCCAGAGCCAGGTGATCCAGCTGGCGGAGACGGAGAACGAGGCCCGCGCCGGCGTCGCCATCGACCTGACGGACACGGGCGCGGACGGCGACCAGACGTTCTCGGCCCTCCAGGTGCTCGATTCCGGTTACGTCACCGGCCTCGGCGTGCTCGCCAATATCGACGCGACGGACGCCGTCTCCGCAAGCTCCGGCATCGCCGTCGAGATGCCGGACGACGACGACGACAACGACGAGATGGACGCCGCTGGCTTCGATTTCGACAGTTCGATCGTCGACAATCTCTTCACCGCGCTGTCCTCGGACTATTCGTCCAACGCGGATTCGGGCGGGTCCGGCGCCACGCCTGCAGATCGCCGCCGCGCTGAGCTTCATGAAGGCCGACCATACCGCTGAAGCGATCGTCGGCGGCGCGGCGGACCTCAATTCGAACGAGGACCTGGAAGTCCGCGGCGAGATTTCCCAGAACCTCACCATCAGCACCGAAGCGACGTCTGCCGCGCCGGAGGACAGCCAGTCCGTCGGCCTGAGCGCCGCGGTCTCGATCGGCATCATCGACAATGTCGCCCACGCGACGATCGGCGAGGGCGCGGAACTCGACGCGCTGCGCGCGACCCGCGTCATCAGCGACATCTCCTATCCGTTCCTGACCCGGCCGGACGAGTTCATCCCAACCAATCTCGGCGAATTGGCGGACGTCCTGAAGGGCGACAATTCGGGCGAGTTGATCAACGTCATCAACGGCGACGTGTTCGATTCGTTCAACCAATACCTGGACGGCACGCTCGGCCTGCGCTCCGGCCTGTTCAATCTCTGGACGCGGGCGACCGGCAATGCCGGCAGCGTCTCGGTCGCCGGGTCGGCCGTCGCGCTGGTGATCAACAACGATTCGAAGGCGGTGGTGCTTTCGGGCGCGCAGATCAATCAGGATCCGCTGTTTCGCAGCGTCGATCCGATGGCGCCGGACCAGCACACCGTCTCGATCGAGGCGACCAACTACCTCCAGATGGTCAACGTCACGGGCATCTTTCAGTTCTCGTTCCTGAAGGGCGAGCTTGGCGACATCGAGAACCTCGACCCGAGCCTGATGATCGACCCGGTCGCATCGAGCGGCTCCAAGGGCGGCGTCGGCGGCACGATCTATCTCTCGTTCCTCGACAACACGACCTACGCGATCGTCGAGGAGGGCGCCGCGATCTTCTCCGGCGCCAGCGGCGGCTTCAACATGAAGGCGGAGGAGGCGATCGCCGACTTCAGCCTGAACCAGGCCGGCGCTCAGTCCGGCCAATACGCCTTCGCCGGCACATTCGCCTATGCGCAGCAGGATAGCGACACGCTGGTCCGGCTTTCCAACGACGCGATCGTGACCGGCCGCAACGCGGTGCTCTATGCCGGCAATCTCGAGACCAAGGTCACGTTGAGCGGCGGCGTCGCGCAGGGCCAGAATCTCGGTTTCGGCGTTTCGATCGGCGTCAACAATATCGACCGGCGCACCCGCGCGATCATCGGCGATCCCGACCTTGCCACAGCGGACGGCCGGACCTTCGGCGCGGACCTGACCAATATCGACGTCGACGAGGACATCTCGATCCTTGCCCGCAACGACGGCGAGCTCTGGGCGCTGTCGCTCGCCGCGGCGATCGCCTCCGACATGCCGATGTCGATGTCCGACGAGACGGCCGACAACGTCCAGGACACGGACGACAATGGCGACGTCGATCCGGACGATCCGCTCGACGGCATCTCCCTGCCGCTGCTGTTCGGCGAGGAGCCGGCGGGCACGGAAACCCAGGACGCGATGATGCAGGGCCGGGCCAGCGTGGCCGTGGCCGGCGATGCGTCGGTCAACCTGGTCGACGACGAGGTGATCGCCGCGATCAACGACGCGGGCGTGATCCGCGCCGGCGGCGCGCTCGACGTTGCTGCCGAGAACCGCAGCGAATTGGTCGTCGCGGCGGGCGCGGCGGCGTTCGCCGAAGCACAGGAAGGGTCGCGCTCGGTCGGCATCGCGGGCTCGTTCAGCCTGAACCTCGTCGACGGCCGAACCGACGCCCTGATCGTCGGCGCGCCGTCGCTCCGCGTCGCCGCGCTCGACGTGAGCGCCGAGCGCACGGGCGGCATGTTCACGCTGACGGCCGGCGGCGCGGCCGCGCCGAAGCGGGACGGCATCACCGTCGCCGGCTCTGCCTCGTTCAACCGCATCGGTAACGACACCCGCGCGTTGGTCGAGAACGTCGACATCCGGGGCGCGGACGGCCTAGCGGTCGCGGGCGACATCGGCGTTTCGGCCAGCGACGATTCCAACATCATCGCCATCGCCGGCGCGATCTCGATCGCGGGCGACGTCGGCGTCGGCGCGGCGCTCGGCATCAATCTGATCGACGTGCAGACCGAAAGCGCGCTTCGCGATGCGGCGCTGGACCGGGCCGGCGCGCTCAGCGTATCGGCGACGAACGATTCCGACATCTTCTCGCTCACCGGTTCCGGCAGCGTCGCCGGCGGCATGGATTCGACCTTCGCCGGCAGCGGCACGATCTCCGTCAACGTCATCGGCGACCTGATCGGCCGCGACAACGAGGTGACGGCCGAGGTCGAAAACGTCCTCGACGAAAGCGAAGGCGGCGCCGTCTCGGTCCTGGCGCGCGACGACCGGGAAATCATTTCCATCGCCGGCGCTCGGGCGGTGACCGACGGCAACGCGGCCTTCGGCGTCTCCGGCGCCTACAATGGCGGCTTCGGATCGATCACCGCGCGGATCGCCGACTCCAGCCTCCGGTCGAACGACGGCGTATCGGTTCGGGCGCAGTCCTCGGCGAACATCGTCAGCGTTTCGATCGCGGCCGCGGTCGCCGCGACCAGCAATTTCGCCGGCGCCGGCGCCGTGTCCGTCAACGAGATCGAGAGCGACGTCGACGCCGAAATCGTCGGCAGCGTGCTCGACGTCTCGGCGGGCGAGATTTCGGTCACCGCGGAGGACGATTCCTTCATCAACGCCGACGCGGGCGGCGTCGCGGTCGCGGTCGGCAACAGCGGCGGCACGCAGGCCTCCTTCGGCATTTCGATCGCCGCCAATCTGATCACGTCGTCGGCGACGGCGCTGGTCGATGCGTCCGACCTGACCGCGCCCGGCCGGATCGAAGTCGCGGCCATGTCGGACGCCGAGATCATCGCGATCACGATCGCCGGTTCGGTCGCGACGACGGGCGGCGGCGGCGATCCGGACAGCCAGGGCGGCGGCGCGAGCCTTTCGATCGCCGGCGCGGGCGCGGGCTCCGGCAACTTCATCCTCGACGCATCGGCCGAGGCGCTGGTTACCGGCGGCAGCAATCTCACGTCGACCGGCGACGACGTCGATGTCTTGGCCGACGCCTCGGCGCGCATCATCGCCGCGTCCGGCGCGGCGGCGATCGCCTTCGCGGGCGGCATGAACGGCGGCAACGCGGTCGGCGTCGGCGTTTCGCTCGCGGTAAACTCGATCGCCGGCCGTTCGACGGCCCGGCTCTCCGGCTCTACGGCGTCCGCCGGGGGCGCGATCACGATCGATGCGAAGTCGACCGGCGATATCGTCGCCGTCAGCGTGGCGGGCGCAGTCGGCGGCTCTGGCGGCCAGGGCGGCGGTTTCAGCTTCAGCGGCGCCGCGGCCGGCGCCGGCAATGTCATCGGCATCGACACGACGGCCGAAATCGTCGGCGGTTCGGCGACGGCCGCCGGCGGCGACGTCGCCGTCGGCGCGGCCGACATGTCGACGATCAACGCGGCGGTCGGCGCCGCGGCGATTTCGGTCGCCGCCGGTCAGGGCGGCGGGACGGCCGCCGCGATCGGCGCCGCGATCGCCGTGAACGAGATTTCCGGCGACATCGCCGCGCGCATCGACGGCGCGGACGTCGCCGCGTCCGGCGGCGTTACGGTTTCGGCCGCCTCTGAGGCGGACATCTTCGCGCTGACGGTTTCGGCCGCGGCCGGCGGCGGCGGCGGACAGAGCGGCGGCCTCGCCATCACCGGGGCCGGCGCCGGGTCCGGCAACATCATCACCGGCGACACGACCGCCGAAATCGTCGGCGGCGCCGATGTCGATGCGAATGGCGGCGACCTTTCGGTCACGGCCTCCAACGCTTCGGAGATCATCGCCGCCGCGGGCGCCGTCGGCCTTTCGTTCGCGGGCGGCCAGGGCGGCGGCAACGCCGTCGGCGTCGGCCTTTCGATCGCCGTCAACGACATTGGCTCCGATGTGCTGGCGCAGATCAGCGCTTCGGATGCGACGGCGTCCGGCGCGGTCATGGTCGATGCGTCATCGACCGCCGAAATCTTCGCGTTGACCGTCGCGGGCGCGGTCGCCGGCGGCGGCGGCCAGGGCGGCGCGCTGCTGTTCTCCGGCGCGGGCGCGGCCTCCGGCAACACCATCGGCGGTTCGATCGAAGCGCTGATTTAGGACGGCGCGATCGTCGTCGCCAATGGCGGCGACGTCACGGTCGGCGCCGACAACGCCTCCGTCATCAATGCGGTCGCGGGCGCGATCTCGCTCTCGATCGGCGGCGGCCAAGGCGGCGGCGCGGCGGGCGCGCTCGGCGCGTCGATCGTTGTCAACGATATCGACAACGACGTCCGGGCGAATATCTCCAGCTCCGCCGTCACAGCTTCGGGCGCCGTTTCGGTTACGGCCGACACGACGGCCGAGATCTTCGCGCTCGCCGTATCGGGCGCGGTCTCGGGCGCCGGCGGCCAGGGCGGCGGCTTCGCCGTCTCCGGCACGGCGGCCATCGCCATCAACACCATCGGCAACGGGACCGACGCCGCGATCGACGGCGGCAGCGCGGTCTCGGCGGACGGCGGGGACGTGTCCGTCACCGCGATGGACGCCTCCGTCATCAACGGCGCCGCCGGGGCGGCGGCGATTTCGATCTCGGGCGGCCAGGGCGGCGGCGTCTCGGGGGGCTTTGGCGCTTCGGTCGTCGTCAACGACATCGGCAACGACGTCGCGGCCCGGATCGACGCCTCGACGGCGACGGCGTCCGGCTCCGTCCTCGTTCAGGCGGACTCGACCGCTGACATCGTCGCCGTTTCCGTTTCCGGCGCGGGCGCCGGGGCGGGCGGCCAGGGCGGTGGCATCTCCATCGCCGGCACGGCGGCGATCGCGATCAATTTCATCGGCAATTCCGTTGTCGCGCGCGTTTCGGGCGGCGCTGTGGCCGATGCCGGCGCCGGCTCTGTCCGCGTGCTGGCCGCCGACGCCTCGACGATCAACGCCGCGGCAGGCGCGGTGGCGATCACTGTGGCGGGCGGTCAGGCCGGCGGCGGCGCGGCCGGCCTCGGCGC
>DAINCG010000038.1:0-6344 GCA_036732525.1 Pseudomonadota bacterium
GAGGAAGCGGGTTCCGGCCCGCCGCTTCTGGTGCAGCCGGGCGGCGGCCTGAACGCGACGATCGACAAGCTCGGCCATGCCGGCTCGTTCGATCCGCTGCGCGAGTTCCGGGACACGCACCATGTCGTCGCGCTCGACACCCGGAACGCCAATGGCGGCCGCTCGCACGGGCCGCTGGAGGTCGACCGCCCCTGGGACGCCTTCACCGACGACCACCTGGCGCTCGCCGACCACATGGGCTGGGACAAATTCCAGGTGCTGGGCTTCTGCATCGGCGGCCCGATGATCTGGAACCTGCTGCGCCGCGCCGGCGACCGCGTCACATCCGCCGTCCTCGCCCACCCGAGCGGCTTCAACCCGGCCCATCCGGACATCTTCTGGACCAACAACACGACGGGCTGGATGCCGGAACTGCTGAAGACCCGGCCCGAGATCACCCAGGCGATGGTCGAGGCGTTCCTGACCAACATGTACCGCCGGAACCCGGACTTCGTCTTCACGGTGACCCGCGACTTCGTCCGCCAATGCCAGGTCCCGATCCTCGTCATGCCCGACGACATCCCGGCCCACCCCTTCGAACCGGCCATGGAAACGGCCATGCTCGCGCCGAACGCGCAGGTGAGCCTGTATCCGTGGCGGACGCCGGAGGATCGGATTCCGGTGGCGCTCAGGCATGTGCGGATGTTTTTAGGGCAGGCATAGGCTCCCAAATGACCCCAAGTAGATCGGCAAATGAATAATCAATTACATTTGGGAATAACCCGCACAGATCGAGTCCATACCTACAGTGTGTTGCAGCACAGTACGCCCAGACCACGCTCTAAATGGGTTAAGCGCCTATCAGACGGCATATTCAATGTGTGGAATACATTCCGGGCCTTCCAACGATGAGAATTTGGCGAAAGGAATTCTCTGAAGAAGAGATTTCCTTTGTTCTCGAGAAAATCCGCGACCAGCGGACAGTTTCTCCTGACGGCAGTGTTTCAATCTCCAATTCTGGTCCCGACGACTTGGATAGATGGACCTCATTTCTTCTCTCCGCGATAGATATCTCAGCACGATCAAATTCCATGAGGATGAAGATTGTCCGGAATGCAATTTTTTCGTCCGAGCTAGGCACCAATTTCACAGAAAAGGATTTTCGTAGAATTGTTTATCGTCTAAAGAACAAGTACGAGGCACAAGACATATCGCATTTCCGGGTAGTTTTCCCGGTGTGGAATTTGCCAACTTATATTCTTGGAACAAAAAAGACTTCTGGTTTTCTTATAAATTTTTCTCCCTCAACGCGAACTCAAATTTTCCGAAAGATTACCGAGGAGCGTCTTTCACAAACTTCGAAGCGTGGGATGAAAGAGTTTTTCTCGGAAGAGAAGCTAATAGATCTAAGAAAGTGCTCCATAGTTAGCGTTTACCTACCGGCAAATAATCCAGGGGAAGCACATGAAAGAGCATCCGAGGCAATCTATGAGATATTAGGATTAATAAACTTGGTACTAGATTTCGGAAAATCATGGCGCATGTCATTTCGCTCGCGAGGAAAATTCCCTGTATCCACTGTTCTCATAGCACCACATATAACAGTCCACAAAAAAAATGGCGAATTGGCCTACGACGGATTCTGGTATGAAAACTGGAGGCAGTGTCCCAATGAGTGGTGTAGGAGCGCGGGCCGCGTAGCGTAGCCCCCGGCTGCGCGAAGCGAAGCGATCCGTGCGGGCGGCTTAGGCGGCCATCGTCGATTTCGGTAGAGGTTCAGGTTGCGAAACCAACGAACCGACTGACCGGAGAGACGACGATGACCGACGAGAGAATGGCGCTTCTGGAGCTGATCGAGAAGGACGCCGGCGGTGACCTTGTGCGCGAACTTCTGGCCTATGCGGCCGAACAGCTGATGGAATATGAGGTAGAGGCGGCGACGGGCGCGCCGAAGGGCGTGCGATCGCCGCTGAGATCGACCCAACGCAACGGCTACCGGGACCGGCCGTGGGAGACGCGGGCGGGGCGGATTGATCTCTCGATCCCGAAGCTGCGCCGAGGCTCCTACTTCCCGAGCTTCCTGGAACCCAGGCGGACAGCGGAGAAGGCCCTGGCGGCCGTGATCCAGGAGGCCTACGTGCACGGCGTCTCCACCCGCAAGGTGGACGACCATGGGCGGGTCCGGCGTCTCGAAGAGCCAGGTCTCGCGCTTGTGCGCCGAGATCGACGAGCGGGTCGGCGCGTTCCTGTCCCGCCCGCTGGAGGGTCATTGGCCCTACCTCTGGCTGGACGCCACCTACATCAAGGCGCGCGAGGGCGGCAGGATCGTCGCCCAGGCGGTGATAGTCGCCGTCGGCGTCAACCAGGACGGCCGGCGCGAAGTCCTGGGCGTGGCCACGGGGCCATCGGAGGCCGAGACCTTCTGGACCGGCTTTCTCCGTTCGCTCGCCGACCGGGGCTTGCGCGGCGTCAAGCTCGTCATCGCCGACGACCATAAAGGGCTCGCCGTCGCGACCGGTCGCGTGTTCGGCACGACCCGTCAGCGCTGCCGCGTCCACTGGATGCGCAATGCGCTGGCCCACGCGCCTGCTAAGAGCCGCGACGCCGTCGCCGCCATGCTCCGCACCATCTTCGCCCAGGACAGCAAGGCCGACGCCGAAGCGCAGTGGGCCGATGTCGCTGACGCGCTCAGGGAGAAGCAGCCCAGGCTTGGCGAGATGATGGATCGGTCCCGCGACGACGTGCTGGCCTTCATGAGCTTCCCCAAGGAGCACTGGAAACAGATCGCCTCCACCAACCCTTTGGAACGGCTCAACAAGGAGATCAAGCGCAGGGCCGACGTGGTGGGGATCTTTCCAAATGAGGCCGCCATCGTCCGCCTGGTCGGCGCTCTCATGCTCGAGGCCAACGACGAGTGGGCCGTCGCACGCCGATATATGAGCCTGGAAACCCTAGCCACGCTCGTCGATACTGACCACCTCAGGCTGCCAGCCGTGGCGTCCTGATCAGCCTCGGACCTCGACCGAAGGCGACGGTCCTACACCACGCCCGGGGACATGACCAAACTGGATTGGCGGACCAGCGGCGAAAACAGTGAGCAAAGAGGCACAGGTAACTCAAAAGCAAACCCTTGAAGGTCTTTTTCAAAGCATTAATACATCAAAATGGCAGGATATTTGTAGATTTTCTGCAACCAGATACTTTAAAGCCTTCTCAAATCCGAATTTAGAAGAATCATTCCTCGATGGATGGAGGCTTTTTGAGAACATATCAGGTCATCGGAATGATCCCATTGAAAAGAAAATTCTCCGGGTTTCATCTGTTTTCAAAGAACGAATGACGTATAAAATTATTGGAAAACACCTTGCTCTAAGACGAAATCTTATTTCTCATGGGCACAGAATCGACGCGGAAGATAATGAGGCCCTTGCTTTTCAAATATTGAATTTAATAAACTTTTATTTGTACTTACTTATTCAGAATCCATTAAATTTAACTCCGTGAAGGAACTATGGAAATTCTTAGACCTACCGGCCGAACAAGCTGATCGCCTCATCGAGCGTGAAAAGGCGGAAAGACGGCTATTCTTGCTGGAGAAGGCTGCAATTTTTAGGGGAGACCATGATTAGAGCAATGATGCATTATTAGTTTATCAAATAATTTTACCTACATAAGTATATTTTATTTGGAACATATCATTATGTAGGATCATGCATTCAAATTAATCCAGGCTCGCGCGAAGTAACCGCCCTGCAAACCAGATGGGTGATGTCGGTCAGTTGCTTAAGATGGTCCATCGCTGTATTTCTTTTCACCCCCGTTCACCACCGCATCCGGGATTTCGTAGCGTTCCGGGCCGACGCGGACGATGTGGGTGTCGCCGGCGAACTCGTGGCCGAGGGCGCCCGGGCCGTTGGCGGCGACCGGGCGGCCGGCTTCGAAGAGGAGGTGGCGTTCGACGCCGCCGCCGAGGGCGATCCAGATGCCCGCATTGCCGCGCCCCTCCCGGATCACGCCGAAGGGGCACTGGCCGAGCGGGGCGGCGCCCAGGGCGCAGGCGACGTGGCCGGTCGCGTCGAACGGGGTTCCGGCGCCGACCGGGCCGCCGGGCGGCATGGCGGGCGCGGGCGGCGCGGCGGTTTCCCGGAGGAAGCGGCCGGCGGTCCAGCCGGTGGCGCCGGAGCCCGCGGCGCGGACGTCGCACCAGCGCTCGGGGCCCGTCATGCGGCAGCCGCGGTTTTGCAGCACCTCCCCGTTGGCGAGGCGGCCGATGGCGCGGTAGCGGGTCGACGGCCCGGCGCGGAGATTGAGGGCGCCGTCGACGCCGGTCACCCGCCAATAGTCCGGCCCGCCGGCGAGGCCGTCCGCGAAGTCGGGCCCGCCCAGGCCGACGGCGAGCGAATAGTCCGCCCGCTCCCCCCGTCGGGCCGCGCTCCGCACCAGGTAAAGGCGGATGACGTAGTCGCCCGTCTCCGGCGCGCGGACGTCGGCGACCGTCCCGGAGGTCGAGCCGATGAAGATGGCGGCGTCCGCCTCTACCTTGGCGATGTTGAAATAGGCGCTGGCGTTCGACGTCATGAGATCGACGGAGAGGGTCTGGCCCGCCTCCGCCGTCACGACGTAGTCGACGATGTCCTGGCCGCGCAGCGTCCCCTCGACCAGGAGCGGCGCCGCGCCCGGGTCCGCGAGCGCCAGCCGCTCCGTCCGGACGGGTTGCGCCATGCCGGGCGCGGCGAGGACAGCCAGCAGCAGCGCGGCGGCGAAAGCGCGGAACGCGGAACGGACGGACGTCATGTCGGCGTCTCCCCCATGCCGGCGCCGCGCGGCGCCCGGCCGAGGCCGCTCGGGCCGCCGGGTCTGGCGACCCCCATGGCCGTCGCGACGCGACGGGGCGCCCTTCCGGCGCATCAACGCCGGAAGAATATCACCGGGCCGCCGACCCGGACTACCGGTAACGGTTCTTCGGCTCGAACCCGCTCTTCACCGCCTCGCGCGGCTCGCTGACCCAGACTTCGCGGTCGGGGTGCATGCCGCCGCCCTGGGTCGCCGGGACGCCCGTGCGGCGCATGCGGTTGAGGAGGCGGGTGTCGGCCTCCCCGCAGTTCGGGTGGATGCCGCCATTGCCGTCGACGACCTTCTGCCAGGCGTCCCGCCGGGCCTGCAGCACCGCCGGATCGTTGAGCTGGGTGCAGTTCAGCTCGTTGGTGTTGAGGTCGGCGACGATCTCGTCCCCGTCCTCGACGAAGGCGATCGGGCCGCCGAGCGCGGCCTCCGGGCCGACATGGCCGATGACGAGGCCGACCGAGCCGCCGGAGAAGCGGGCGTCCGTCATCAGCGCGACGACGATGTTCTTCTCCCGGCAGAGCGTGGTGATGCGGGAGGTGGAATCCAGCATCTCCGGCATGCCGGGGGCGCCGCTCGGCCCCTCGTAGCGGACGATGATCATGTCGCCGTCCTCGAAGACCTCCGGCGTCTGGTCGAGCGCGTCGAGCAGGCCCTGCTCGCCCTCGAAGACGCGGGCGCGGCCGCGGAACACGTTGCCTTCGAGGCCCGCCTCGACGCCGGCCAGCTTCAGGATCGCGCTGTAGCTCGGCGAGAGATTGCCGCCGAGGAGACGCAGGCCGCCGGTCGGCTTGTAGGGCGACTTCACGGGGTGGATGACGTCGCCGTCGGGCGCCGGCGGGTCGAGGCGCGCGACCTGCTCCGCCAGGGTCTCGCCGGTGCAGGTAGGCACGTCGCCATTGAGGAGGCCGGCGTCCATCAGCTCCTTTACGATCGCCTGCACGCCGCCGACCCGGTCGATGTCGACCATGGAATAGCGGCCATAGGGGCGGGCGTCGGTCAGGACCGGCACGACCTCCTTGGAGAGCATGTTGAACTCCACCGGGGTCATGATGTCCTTCCAGAAGTCCCGGAAGCCCGCGGCGCGCGCGATCTCCGGCGCGTGCAGGACGACGTTGGTGGAGCCGCCGACCGCCATCGCGACGATGACGGCGTTCCGGAGCGAATCGCGGCCGACGATGTCGCGCGGCCGGGTGTTCGTCTCGATCAGGCCCTTCAGGTAGCCGACCAGTTCGTCCGGGAACTCCTCCATCCGGCGCGGGTCGTCCGACGGCGGCGCCACCATGTGCAGCGGCTGCATGCCGACGACGCCGATGAAGGTCTGCATGGTGTTGTAGGTGAACATGCCGCCGCAGCTGCCATAGCCGGGGCACGCCGCGCAGGAGATGCGCTGGCGGAACTCGGCGTCCGGGTTGCCGGCGACCTGATAGGCGCTGACCAGGTCGATCATCTCGTTCGACTGCGGGTCGAGCGCCGGGTGGATCGAGCCGTCGGACATGATGATCGCCGGCTGGTTGTGCTCC
>DAINCG010000038.1:6373-8123 GCA_036732525.1 Pseudomonadota bacterium
GCGTGCCGACCGGCGGCTTGTCGCAGGCGACGACGGCGATGCAGCCGCCGAGGCCGCTCGCGCTCAGGTGTTCGCAGATGCTGTCGTGGGTGACTTCGCGGCCGATCAGCGAATAGCGCATCTCCCGCGTGCCGTTGCGGATGCCGTCGGACGTCGCGACGGTGTATTCCGGCTGGACGAGGCGCATCGGCAGTTCGCTGTCCGCCCGGCCCATGCGGGCCAGCAGGCGCTCGTGGATCGCCTCCACCTTCCGCTGCACGCCGATATAGCACTGGCTGTCGCCCTTGTTGCCGATGACGCCGACGGAGGGCGCATGGATCAGGTCGATGTCGGCGCCAAGCTCCCGCGCGATGCCATAGGCCTGGGCGTTGCGGCCGGGGTGGGCGTCAAGCTGAACGGGTTTCGAATGGGGCACGGGACCGGACTCCTGGACTGTATCGGCTATTGTTTGATCGGACGCGCATATGACTTGGAATGCGGCCGCGGTTCAAGCCGCGCGCCGTCTCACCCCTTGCGGAAAGCGGCGATCCGGTCCTTCAGGCCGGGGATCGCGACCGAGCGGGCGAGCGCGGCCATGTCGGCGTCGCGGGTGTCGGGTCGGGTGACGTCGGCGAGGGCGGCGGTGACGCCGGGCTCCAGCTGCATGAAGGCGTCGTGGAAGGCCTGCGTTTCGGCCTCGAACGCATCCTGTTCGGCGAGCGCGTCGACGAGGCCGAGCGCCAGCGCCTCTTCCGCCTCGATCGGGCGGTTTTCGATCTGGATGTGCCGGGCCTTCACCGCGCCGATGCGGTAGGCGAGGCGCCGGGTGCCGAGCACGACGCCGAAGCGCGGCCCCGGCATCTGGAAGCGGGTCTTGGGCGTCGCGACGACGCGCATCGCCGCCGCCGCCAGGTCGGCGCCCGCGCCGACCGCCCGGCCCTGCACCAGCGCCAGGACGGGCATCGAGGCGTAGAAGACCGCCTGCAGCATCTCCTCGACCTGCAGGAAGCGCAGCGCGAGGTCGCCGTCGGTCAGGCTCTCGAAGTCCCCGAAGTCGAAACCGGCGCAGAAATGCCGGCCCTCGCCCCGGAGCACGACCGCGCGGGCGCCCTCCGCTTCCGCGCCGGCCATGGCGGCCGCGACGCCCGCCGCCATTTCGGCCGAAAGCGCGTTCGCCTTCTCCGGCCGGGCGAGGGTGACGGTCATCTGGCCGTCGGCGAAATCGACGTGGACGGGGTCGCTCATGACTTGGCCTTCAGCCGCGCATCCGTCCGGCCCTTGACCGAGGGCGCCAGGCCCGCCGGATCGACCGCCATGCCGAACATCTGCATGTTGTGGGCATGGCAAAGCTGGTGCCAGGCGAAGACGGTGTTCATGCCGTTCTGGAAGCCGGCCGCGTCCTGCATCTGGTTCACGGAAAGCTTCGCGGCCTTCAGCGCGAACGCCGGCTTGGCGGCGATGCGGCTGGCCAGCGCCACGGCCGCGTCCGCCAGTTCGGCGCGGGGCACGACCTGGTTGACCATGCCGAACTGCCGCGCCTCCTCCGCCGTGAACCAGTCGGCGGTGAAGAGCAGCTCCTTCGCCTTCCGCCAGCCGAGCTCCCAAGGATGGGCGAACCACTCGACGCCGGGCGCGCCGAGCTCGATCACCGGATCCCGGAACTGGGCGTCGTCGGACGCCAGGATCAGGTCGCAGACCCAGGCCAGCATCAGCCCGCCGGCGATGCACTTGCCCTGCACGGCGGCGATCGTCGGCTTCGGGAAATCGCGCC
>DAINCG010000038.1:8133-13711 GCA_036732525.1 Pseudomonadota bacterium
GGGAGACGCCGAGATAGATTTCCATCTCCCGGCCAAGCCGCCCTTCGGCGCCGCCGGCGTCGAAGGCGCCCCACTGGCTGATATGTTCGAAGTCGTCCAGCGTCTTGCCGGCCTTGCCGCGAAGGTCGTGGCCGGCGGAGAAGTGCGGATCGTCGCCGGCCAGGATGACGCACTTGACCGCGTCGTCGGCGCCGGCGCGGGAGAACGCGGCGTCGATCTCATAGGTCATGGTCAGGTCCTGGGCGTTCCGCGCCTCCGGCCGGGCCATGACGATGCGGGCGACCCCCGGCGCCGGCTCCTCGTAGCGAATGGTCTCGTAGCCGGCTTCGGTCATCGTTTCCGTCCCGATTATCTGTCTTTCCGCGCGCGCTCCGCCGCCTGCAGAATATCGTCCGCCTTCAGCCAGCCTGTCGACCCCTTGGGCAGGGCCTGCTGCGCGCGGCGCGCCTGGATTGCGGCGTCGGCGTAGGATTCGGTCAGCATGAAGCTCTCCGCGAGCGCGACCGAGGCGTCGCCGATCTTGCCCTGCTTGCCGAGCGCGATGCCGAGCTGGCGCCAGGCCGACGGGTTGCGCGCTTCTTCCAGCGTCGCCCGCTGCAGCATGTCGACCGCCTGATCGATGCGTTTGGGGTCGCCCGACTCGACGAAGGCATGGGCCGCGGGCGCCAGCAGCACGGCGTCGTTCGGACGCATCCGCACCGCTTCGGCGTAGGCCTTGACCGCCTCCTGCACGCGGCCGTTCTCGAACAGGATCTGGCCCTTGAGCTCAATCGCGAAGGGATTGTTCGGCTCTTCCTTGATGACGCTGTCGATCAGCGGGATCGCCTGGGCCAAATCGCCGCGCCGGTGATGCGCGATGGCGCGGGCGTAGCGGGAATCGGCGTCGTCGCCCTTGTAGCGGTCGAGCGTGAGGAGCGGCGGGTCGATGAAGCCGGCGAGCTTCGCCTGGGCGCGGCGGAAGCGGGCCTGCTCCGCCGGCGAGGCCGTGCGCCCGCCGGACCGCGCGATGAAACGCTCCGCCGTCTGCAGGCGGTCGCGGGAGAGCGGGTGGGTGCGGACATATTCGTCCTGGTAGCGGGACGAGATCAGCTCCTGGTCGACCAGCCGCCCGAGCAGGTCGGCGAGCCCCCGGCCGGATCGGCCGGTCGCCGCGAGATAACGGAACGCGGCCTGGTCCGCGGCGGATTCCTGCACTCGGGTATGGGCCAGCAGGTTGCGCTGCGCCGTGCCCTGCCCGCCGGCGACGACGGCCGCGCCGACGTCGCCGCGGCCCGACGCGATCGCCGCCGCGACGCCGAGGATTGTGGCGAGGATCGCCTGCGTCGAGGCGCGCTCGAGCTCCGGCCCCAGGCGAACGAGATGTCCGCCTTCGATGTGGCCGATTTCGTGGGCGAGCACGCCGATCACCTCGTCCGGGCTTTCGGCCTGGCGCAGCAGGCCGGTGAAGATAAAGATGTTCTGCCCGCCCGCGACGAAGGCGTTGATGGCGCTGTCGTTGACCAGCACCAGATCCACGTCGCCGGGCGCGAGGCCCGCCGCCTGCAAGAGTGGCGTCGCGTAACCCCGCATGATATCTTCGATTTCGGCGTCGCGGATCACTGCCGGACCGGCGCTGGCGACGGCCGGCCAGACCGCCGTCCAGATGGCGACGGCGGCAACGACTAGGCGTTTCGTGAATTTCATGCCGATTAAGCTTTCGCGCGGTCTCCGGGAAGGTAGGTACCGCCCCTGGGGGCGTCAACGCTGGCGGCGGCCTCTTGTCGCGGCCATCGCGCTTCTGGCGGCCGGATGTGGCGAAACTAAGGGCGTCGGCGAAATCGGCTTCATCCAGGGCTTCGTCGGCGGCGTCGCGACGGACGAGCCGCGCGCCGCGCTGGTCGGTCGCGACATCCTGAGCCGCGGCGGATCCGCAGCCGATGCGGCAACCGCGATGTTCTTCACGCTGACCGTAACCAAGCCCTCGGCCGCGAGCCTGGGGGCCGTCGGCGGCTGCGTCTACTACGATGCGGATAGCCGGAGCTTCTCGGCGATCGACTTCACGCCGGCGCCGATGCGCGCGGCGCCGGGCGGACGGCCGCTGGTCGCGCCGCCGGCCGCCGTCCGCGGCATGGCCGCGCTCCACGCCCGGTACGGCATTCTGCCGTGGGCGGAGACGGTCGGCCCGGCGGAAGCGCTCGCCCGCTTCGGCCACGCCGTCTCGCGCAGCCTGGCGGAGGATATCGCCCGCGCCGCCGACGAATTGGCGCAGGACTCCGGCATGCGCGCCGTTTTTGGCCGGCCGGGCGGCGGGTTCGTCCAGGAAGGCGACCAGATCGAGCAGCTCGAGCTGGCGGCGGCGCTATCCCAGATCCGCCAGCGCGGCGCCGGCGCGATCTTCGCCGGGCCGCTCGCCAACGCCTATGCCGAGGGCGTGGCCGCGATCGGCGGCGATCTCGACATCGCGCGGCTGCGCGCCTACACGCCCCGCGCGCTGGAGCCGATCCTGCGCCGGGCGGGCGACCACCGCATCGCCTTTCTGCCGACGCTCACCTCGAATGGTCCCCAGCAGGCGCGTCTGTGGCGCATTCTCGTCGAGGGAAACGCCCTGTCGCGCGCCGCGCGCGACGTCCGACTGCATGCCATATCCGAGGCGTCCGTCCTGGCGCACGCGGAGTTCGCGCGGCTGGCCTACGCGCCGGGCGCCGACCTCGATGCGTTCGACGATGCGGCGGTCGATCGGCTCGACTCCCGCTGGGATGCGTTCGATCCCGCCCGTGCGCGCGCGCTCGGCGACTGGCTGGAGGGAACCCAGCCCGCGCCCAGCGAGGTTTCGGGCGCGTCGCTCGTCGCCATGGACCGCAATGGCGGCGCCGCGGCCTGCGGCTTCACGCTCTACCGGAACTTCGGCGCCGGCCGCATGTTGCCCGGAGTCGGCGCGCCGCCGGCGCTGCTGGCGCCGCCGGGCGTCGTTTCGGGCGCGCTCGGCCCCGTCGTCGTCGGCAACACGAACACCAGCAATGTCTTCCTGGCGGCCGGCGGCTCCGGCGCGGGCGCCTCGACGGCCGTGGTCGTGGTCGCGGCGCAGGCGCTCGTCGGCAACGAGACGATCAACGCCGCCGTCGGATCGCCCCGCTTCTCCCGCGGCGGCGGCGCACGCACCATCTTCGTCGAGGCCGACGTCGGCCAGGACGCCCGCGCGGCCCTGCAGGCGCGCGGCTATGAATTGCAGGAAAGCCCCCCGATCGCCCGCGTCAACGCCGCCTTCTGTCCGAAAGGCCTGCCGCGCGATCAGGACGCCTGCGACATCCGCACTGATTGGCGGGGCAATGGCCTCGCCTCCAGCGCCCAGTAGGAAGCCGTTGCCCATAGGAAGAACGCCATATGGCCCTGAAACTCGCCGCCCGCAGCGACGTGACTCCGTTCCTTGTGATGGAAGTCATGCGCGCCGCCGCCGAACGCGCCGCTAGCGGGAAGGAGGTGCTCCACCTCGAAGTCGGACAACCGGGTTTCCCTGCGCCCACCGGAGCACGCAGAGCAGCGATCCAAGCCATCGAGTCGGAATATCTCGGATACACGGACACCTTCGGCATTCCGCCGCTGCGCGCGCAGATTCAGAAGCACTACAAGTCGATCTACGGCATGGACGTCGCCGACGCGCGCATCGCGGCGACGACGGGCTCGTCCGCCGGGTTTCTACTGGCGTTCCTCGCCTGCTTCGAGCCGGGCGACCGCGTCGCCCTCGCGGATCCGAGCTATCCCTGCTACCGCAACATCCTGAAGGCGTGCAGCATCGAGGCCGTGAAGATCCCGGTCGACGCGTCGACCAACTTCCAGCCGACGCCGGAAGACATCGCCAAGCTCGGCGACATCCAGGGCGTCGTCGTCGCGAGTCCGTCCAATCCGACGGGATCGATGTTCGCGCCGGGCGAGCTCTTGCGCCTCGCCGGCTGGTGCCACGACCACGGCGTCCGGCTGATTTCCGACGAGATCTATCACGGACTGACTTACGGCAAGGAAGCCGAGACGGCGGCGAGCTCGCCGTCGGCGATCGTGATCAACAGCTTCTCGAAATACTTCGCCATGACCGGCTGGCGCATCGGCTGGGCCGTCCTGCCGGAGGATGTCGCCGGGAATTTCGACCGCCTTGCGCAGAGCATCTACATTTCCGCGCCCACGATTTCGCAGATCGCCGCCGCCGCCGCCTTCGACTGCCGCGACGAGTTGGAGAGCTACAAGAGAGTGTACGCCCAGAATCGGACCGAATTGCTCGACGCCCTGGTCGCACGGGGCCTGAACCCGGTCGCGCCCCCCGACGGCGCCTTCTACATCTACGTGGACGTCTCGCCGCTTTCGAACGATTCGGGCGCGCTCTGCCAGGAGATGCTGGACGAGATCGGCGTCGCGGCGACCTCAGGCTATGACTTCGAGCCGGAGAACGGCGGCCGATACATGCGTTTCAGCTACTGCACCGGCCACGACGATGTGGTCGAAGCCGCGCGACGCATCAGGACATGGCGGACCTGATCGCCGCATCGTCGAGGCCGAGTTCGCGCAGCACCGCTTCGGTGTCGCGGCCGAGCGTCGGCGGCGGCGACGTCACTTTCGGCCCGCCCCAGGCGAAGCTGAAGGGCGCGCCGACCAGACTGTAGGGTTTGCCGACGCCGCCTGACGCGGCGTCGAACGCCGCCATCAGGCCGCGATGCGCGACCTGCGGGTCGTCGATCGCTTCCGGAATGTCCCTGACGCGGGACGCCGGGACGCCGGCGGCCTCCAGCCGATCCTCGATCTCGCGCGCATCCATCTCGCCGAAGCGCGCCTCGATGATGGCGCGCAGGTCGTGCGCATGCGCCTTCCGGCCGTTCCAATCGGCGAAGCGCGGGTCCTCGACCAGTTCGGGCGCCTCGATCGCAGCCGCCAGCGCCGCGTATTGCCGTTCGTTGTTCGCCGCCATCATCACGAAGCCGTCGCGGCAGCGGAACAGATTGGCCGTCGGCCGGCCCGACGTGCCCTGGTTGCCGGCAAGGCCGGGCTTCAAGCCGGCGACCGTCCATTCCGCCGTCGTCGGCCCCATGTGGGAGAGGATCGCATCGAACATCGGCGCATCGACGAACTGGCCGCGCCCGGTCCTCTCCCGCTGCAGCAGGGCGGCGGCGACCGCGAAGGCCGCTGCCATGCCGGTCGCGGCGTCGATCACGGCGTAGCCCGCACGGACCGGTCCCGCTTCGGGCTGGCCGGTGATCGACATCAGCCCGGACATCGCCTGGAGACGCGCGTCATAGGCGGCCGCGCCGGCGCGCGGGCCGGTCTGCCCGAAGCCGGTGATCGCGCACCAGACGAGCTTCGGATTGAGCGCGGCCATCGCGGCGTAGCCAAGGCCGAGACGATCCATGACGCCCGGCCGGAAATTCTCCAGCACAACGTCCGCGCCCTGGATCAACGTCTCGACCGCGTCCCTGGCCGCCGGGTTCTTCAGGTCAAGCGCGACGGAGCGCTTGTTGATGCCGTTCGCGAGAAATGCCGGCGCCATGTCGGCTTCGGCGAGCGCGGGATCGGGCGACATCTGCCGCGCCTCGTCGCCGCCCGCAGGGCTTTCGACCTT
>DAINCG010000038.1:13721-17684 GCA_036732525.1 Pseudomonadota bacterium
GACGACGTCGGCACCGAGCAACGCCAGTTGCAGCGCCGCGTAAGGGCCGGAAACGACGCGGGTGAAGTCGACGACGCGATAGCCGGCGAAGGGTCTTTGGTCGGCCATATTCCAGTGTTTCCAATCCGCGGAATGCGTCGCTATCCTGCCGATCGAACTCCAAGATCGCCATAGCAGAGAGAGAACGACATGGGCCCGCTTGAAGGTGTGAAGATCGTCGAATTCGCCGGCATCGGCCCCGGGCCGCACTGCTGCATGCTGCTGGCCGACATGGGCGCGGACATCCTGCGCGTCGACCGGTCGGCGAACGTCGGCAAGGCCGGCGCGGTGCCCGACATGTTCAACAACCTGACACGTAGCCGGCCGAACATCGCGCTGGACCTGAAGAACCCGGAAGGCGTCGAGACGGCGCTCAAGCTCTGCGAGACCGCCGATATCGTCATTGAAGGTTTCCGGCCGGGCGTGCTGGAGCGGCTCGGCCTCGGCCCGGACGTCCTGATGCAGCGGAACCCGAAGCTCGTCGTCGGCCGCATGACCGGCTGGGGCCAGTCCGGCCCCATCTCCCACACGGCCGGTCACGACATCAACTACATCTCGCTTTCGGGCGCGCTCTCCTGCATCGGCCCGGTCGACGGCCCGCCGACGCCGCCACTCAATCTTGTCGGCGACTTCGGCGGCGGCTCGCTCTACCTCGCGATGGGCGTGCTGGCGGCCTACATCTCCGCCCAGCGGACCGGCAAGGGCCAGGTGGTCGACACCTCGATGGTCGAAGGCTCCGCCTCGCTGATGATGGGCATGTACGGGGCGCTCGCCGCCGGCCTCTGGAAGGAGGACAAGCGCGGCTACAACCGGCTCGACGGCGGCGCGCACTATTACGGCGTGTTCGAGACCAAGGACGGCCGGCACATCTCAATCGGGTCGATCGAGCCGCAGTTCTATGCCCTGCTGAAGGAAAAGACTGGCCTTTCGGACGACGACCTCTATCCGCAGGCGGACCGGGACCATTGGCCGGACAACCGGGCGAAGCTCGCCGAGGTCTTCAAGACCAAGACCCGGCAGGAATGGGTCGATCTGATGGAGGATTCCGACGTCTGCTTCGGTGCCGTGCTGACCATGTCGGAGGCGATGGAGCATCCGCACAACGTGGCCCGCGAGACCTTCGTCGAGATCGACGGCTACAAGCAGCCGGCGCCCGCGCCGCGCTTCCTCGGCACGCCGACCAAGGTGCGCCACGGCGCGACGAGCCCCGGCCAGCATACCCGCGACGGACTGAAGGCCTGGGGCTTCGCCGCCGATGAGATCGCTCGGCTCGAAAACGTGGGCGCGGTCAAGCAGGCCTGAGCAGCGGCAGGGACGCGGTGCGCGACGGCTACTCCTTCCTGGCGCTCGCGCGCCACGCCCTTTCCGGCCATAAGCGCTGGCCGGCGGCGATCCGTCATCCGGCGCCGAAGCCCCGCTATGACGCGATCGTCGTCGGCGGCGGCGGCCACGGGCTCGCGACCGCGTATTACCTGGCGAAGCTGCACGGGCTGACCAACGTCGCCGTGCTGGAGCGCGGCTGGATCGGCGGCGGCAACACCGGCCGCAACACCACCATTGTCCGTTCGAACTACCTGCTGGAGCCCAACGCCCACTTCTACGAACATTCCTTGAAGCTCTGGGAAGGGCTCTCGGCCGACCTCAACTTCAACGTCATGTTCAGTCCGCGCGGCGTGATCAACACCTGCCACAGTCCGGGCGAGCTCGAGGCGACGATGCGGCGCTACAACGCCATGCGCCTGAACGGCATCGACGCGGCGTTCCTCGACCGGCCCGCGCTCAAGCGACGCGTGCCGTCGATCGAGTTGGACAATCTGCGCTGGCCGATCCTGGGCGCCCTCGAACAGCCGCGCGGCGGCGTCGCCCGGCATGACGCCGTCGCCTGGGGTTTCGCGCGGGCGGCGGACCGGCTGGGCGTCGATATCATTCAGACTTGCGAGGTGACCGGCTTCCGCCGCCATGCCGACGGCAGGATCAAGGGCGTCGACACGAACCGCGGGCCGATCGACGCGCCGAAGATCGGCGTCGCGGTCGCCGGCCATTCGGGCCAGGTGATGGGCCTCGCGGGCTTGCGCCTGCCGATCGAGACGCATCTGCTGCAGGCCTTCGTCTCGGAACCCGTCAAGCCGTTCCTGGATACGGTCGTCTCGACCGGCGCGCTCCACTTCTACATCTCCCAGACCGACAAGGGCGAAGTGCTGCTCGGCGGCGCGCTCGACGGCTACAACTCCTATGGCCAGCGCGGGACCATGCCCAACATCCACGAAGTGACGGCGGCGGCGGTCTCCCGCCTGAAATGGATGCGTCAGTGGGCGGGCGTGATGGACATGTCGATGGACGGCAGTCCAATCATCGGGACGACGCCGATCCCGGGCCTCTATCTCAACGGCGGCTGGTGCTATGGCGGCTTCAAGGCGACGCCGGGCTCCGGCTGGTGCTTCGCCCACACCATCGCGACGGGCGAGCCGCACTATCTGAACGCGGCCTTCCGGTTGGACCGCTTCGGCCGCTCCGCCGTCATCGACGAGAAGGGCGCCGGCCCCTTCCCCAAGGCGCACTAGGCCCATGCTGCTGATCCCCTGCCCGCATTGCGGCCCGCGGCCGGAGACGGAATTTGTCTACGGCGGCGACGCCAATGTCCGCCGCCCCGACCCCGCGACGGCGACGGACGCCGAATGGGCCGCCTACATCTACGAGCGCGACAATCCGAAGGGCGCGCACCGGGAACTCTGGCTGCATGCGTCGGGCTGCCATGCCTGGCTTGTCGTCGAGCGAGATACCGTGACTCACGCCATCGGCGATGTGGCCTTCGCAAGGGACGCGCGCCGATGACGCCCCGGCAGCCGAACCGCGCCCAAGCCGGCGGCTGGCTGATCGACCGGAGCCGGACGGAGACGTTCCGCTTCGACGGCCGGCCGATCGCCTTCCATCCGGGCGACAGCCTGGCGTCGGCCTTCCTCGCATCCGGCCGGCAGCTCGTCGGACGGAGTTTCAAGCTGCACCGGCCGCGCGGCGTCTATGCCGCCGGCGCCGGCGAGCCGAACGCGCTGGTCGCCGTCGGCGACGGCGCCCGCCTGACGCCGAACGTCCGGGCGACGGTCGCCCCGGCGCGGCCCGATCTGTCGGTTCGCTCGCAGAACAACTGGCCGACGCTCGGCTGGGATGTCTTCGGCGCGCTCGACGGGGCGCGGGCGCTCCTGCCGGCGGGCTTCTACTACAAGACCTTCATGTGGCCGGCCTCCCAGTGGCTCCGCTACGAGAAATACATCCGGAAGATGGCCGGCCTCGGCCCGCCGCCGGCGGAAGCGGACGCCGACATCTACGCGCGTCGCCACGCCCATACGGACGTGCTGGTCGCGGGCGGCGGTCCCGCCGGCCTTGCCGCTGCGCTGGCCGCGGCGGAGGCGGGCCAGGACGTCATGCTGGCCCATGCCGGCCCCGTCTTCGGCGGCGGAATCAACGACCGGCCGGCGGGTCCGCATCGGGACTGGCTGGACGCGACGCTCGCGAAACTGGCGGCGCTGCCGAACGTCCGGTTGATGCCGAACACGACGGTCGCTGGCTACTACGAGCATGAACTGCTGACGCTCGCCGAGCGGGCCAGCGACGCGCCGGACCGTCCGGCGAACGCGCCCGCAGAGCGCTTCTGGCAGGTTCGCGCCGGCCGCACGGTGATCGCGACCGGCGCCATCGAGCGGCCGCTGCTCTTCGCCGACAACGACCGGCCGGGCGTCATGCTTTCGGGCGCGGCGCGGGCCTATCTTTGGCGCTACGGCGTGCTCGCGGGCCGGGCGCCCGTGCTGTTCGGCGCTGACGACGGCCTCTACGCCCTCGCGCGGGAGTTCGTGGCGGCGGGCGCGCAAGTCCGCGCCGTCGTCGACCTTCGCGCCGAGCCCGGCGCGGCGGCGGACGCGCTCGCGGGCG
>DAINCG010000039.1:0-4313 GCA_036732525.1 Pseudomonadota bacterium
ACGCCGTCGCGGCCATCGTCGAAGCCGACCCCAAGGCGATGGCGGCGGCTCTGGCCGAACATGCGATGCCGGCCCGCGACGACTGGCAAGCGGCGACGGCGTCCCGGCTCGGCTGTCGCGCCGCCGCGGCCGAAACCAAGGGCATATCGCCGGCCGACCTCTCCAACGCAATCCAGGCGCGGCTCGGGGCGGCGAAGCGTTCGATTGTTCTGGGCGACGGCGGCGAGTTCGGGCAGTGGGCGCAATCGATCCTGCGGAGCGATGCGCGCATCATCAACGGCCCCGCCGGCGCCATCGGCGCCTGTCTGCCCTATGCGGTCGCGGCGCGCCATGCGGCGCCCGACGCCCTTATCTACGTCATTCTGGGCGACGGCACGGTCGGGTTCCACCTGGCGGAGTTCGAGACGGCCGTGCGCGAAGGGACCGCTTTCGTCGCCGTCGTCGGCAATGACGGCCGTTGGAACGCGGAGCACCAGATTCAGTTGCGCGACTTCGGCCCGGACCGCCTGATCGGCTGCGAACTCACCCAGGCGCGCTACGATCTGGTCGTGGCTGGCCTCGGCGGGCATGGCGAACACGTGACCGACGTCGCGGACCTCGACGCCGCGCTCGCGCGGGCCGAAGCCTCGGGCCTGCCGGCCTGCGTCAATGTCGAGATCGAAGGACTCGCGGCGCCGAGCGGCGTCGGCCAGCACTGAAGGCCGGGGCTACAAGCCGATCCAGAGCCGGCGGCGGAAATACTTCATCAGTGGCGCGTAGAGGCGGAAGACGCGCCGGTCGAGCGCTTCGACGGCGCGTCGGACGGGTCGGCCGACGACGTTCGGCGTGCGGGCGGACAGGAAGTTCACGGCGATATAGAGGCCGGCATACCACGCGAGCGGCAGCATCAAGGGCAGCGCCGCCCATGCGCGCCAGCGCCCGCGGCCGATGCCTTGGGTGAAGCTGATAAAGCCGCGCCAGAAATTGCCGCGCGCCACGCCTTCGGCCTGATCTTCCCGGGTCGCGTGCAGGCCGTACGTCATCGCGGCCGACGGGGCGCCCGAATATTCGACCTGATGCCAGCAGCCGGCGGGCATGTAGAGCAGTTCGCCGGGCTTCAGCGTCGTCGCATAGCCTTGTGCGAAACGATACCCCAGCCGGCCGCGCGCAAAGGGGATCGGCGAGATGCCGAGGACCGGCAGCTTGAACAGGTTCGGCGACTGGTCCTGCGTCCAGAGGTAGACCTGCCGCTCCCCCGCGAGCGCCAGATGCCAGATCAGGTTCACCTCAAGGTCATAGTGCAGCGGCGTAATCGCCTTGCCTGCGCCGATGAAGCTGTGCGGGCGGTCGTCATTGTTCCGGAAGACGCCATGCGCCTGAAGCCGGTCGTAGAGCCAGGCAGGGCGCGAGCAGGCGTCGACCACGTCCGGGGCGAGGCGGGCGCCGAACACGCGCACGTTTTCCCCGGCCGTGACCCGTGCGACGAAATCCGCGTCCGAGACCCCGAAGACCTGCCGGCCGGCGACATAGACGCTGTTGATCGGTCGGTCGAAGCGCGCGAAAGCGTCAACGCCGCGGCCGCGATACGCTTCCGGCCAATGGCCGTCCAGGCCTTCGACGATCAAGGGCGTCGCGCCGCCGAAAAGGTGCGCGACGTCGTTTGCGGCGAGATCGTCGACATGGATGCGCGGCACGGGCGCAAACGGCGACGTCTTCGACTGGGCCACGGATTGCGTCATGTATCACGGCGCGCGAATCGGAAAAGGAAACAGCGATGACCATAGATCAGCGGCAGATTTCTGGGAACGAAATTGTGTAAAAAATCGAGCTTTTCAATACAGATTCCGGTGTTGCTTTGTGGATAGAGCCGGCTTGGGCTGCGTCGACGACCGACCGTTCTTCGTGACGGAGGGATGCCCCGAACGGCGCCCGTCTTGAAGTTCTGGGCAGCATGTACAGTATGTATCTTGATCGAGGCGCATAAAGTAACAAGTTTAGATATAGTGCTATAATAAAAGATCTCAATCGTTTTTATAAGATCAAGCATGTGTCTTACATATATCTATACTTATATTCACGTTATGTTTTTCGCGACTCCCGGGTTCGTTGCGGCTGCGCCGAAAATTTGCTTCCCTGCGCCGGCTGATATTTTGATTCGCGCGGGGCGGCGGCCACCGCCGATGGCGGGAATCGGGGGAGGGACACCATGGCGGAACAAGCCGCAGGCGAGATTCAGTACGATACGGATTACGAGACCGGCCAGGACAACATCCAGGTGATGGGGCTGGATATTCACAACCCCGTCTTCATCATTTCCGGCGTCGTGATCGTCGCGTTCGTCATCATCAGTTCGGTCTTTCAGGAAGGCGCCAGCGATTTCTTCGGCTGGCTGCGGCCGGCGGCGACGTCGACCTTCGACTGGCTGCTGATCATCGCCGCCAACATCTTCGTGCTGTTCTGCCTCGTCATGATCGTGACGCCGCTCGGGTCGATCCGCCTCGGCGGCAAGGAAGCCACGCCTGACTACGGCTATGCGGGCTGGTTCGCCATGCTCTTCGCCGCGGGCATGGGCATCGGCCTGATGTTCTTCGGCGTTTCGGAGCCGATTTCGCATTTCGCGTCGTCGTTCGCCGACAACGCCGGCACGGCGGAGAGTTGGGCGCCGCTGGCCGGGGCCGCCGGCGACGCGGACGGCGCGCGCTCCCTCGCCATGGCCGCGACCATCTTCCATTGGGGGCTGCACCCCTGGGCGATCTATGCCGTGGTCGCGCTCGCTCTGGCGTTCTTCACCTATAACCGCGGCTTGCCGTTGACCCTGCGCTCGGCCTTCTACCCGCTGTTTGGGGAGCGTGTCTGGGGCAAGCTCGGTCATGTGATCGATACGCTGGCCGTGTTCGCGACGCTGTTCGGCCTCGCGACGTCGCTCGGCTTCGGCGCGGAACAGGCGAACGCCGGCCTGAACCACCTTTTCGGCATTCCGATCGGCGATGGCAGCAAGGTGCTGCTGATCTCCGGCATTACGATGTTGGCGCTGCTGTCGGTGGTCGCCGGACTCGATGCGGGGGTCAAGCGGCTCAGTGAAATCAACATGGTGTTGGCGCTCATTCTGTTGCTGTTCGTGATCTTCGTCGGGCCGACCGGGGCCATCATCGGCGGCTTCTTTGAGAATCTCGGCAACTACGTCGCGTTCCTCCCGGCGCTGTCCAACCCGGTCGGCCGCACGGACACGAACTTCTACGACGGCTGGACGGCATTCTATTGGGCCTGGTGGATTTCCTGGTCGCCGTTCGTCGGCATGTTCATCGCCCGCGTGTCGCGTGGCCGGACGGTGCGCGAATTCATGATCTGCGTCCTGCTCGTCCCGTCGCTCGCCTGCGTGCTTTGGATGACGGCCTTTGGCGGCACGGCCATCGACCAGATCGTCAACGACGGCGTGGCCGTCGTGCGCGAAGCCGATCTGCCGCTCAAGCTGTTCGTGATGCTGGAGCAATTGCCGCTCGCCAGCATCACGTCGTTCATCGGCATCGTGCTGGTGATCGTGTTCTTCGTCACCTCCTCCGACTCGGGATCGCTCGTCATCGACACCATCACAGCCGGCGGCAAGACCGACGCGCCGGTGCCGCAGCGGGTGTTCTGGGCGATCTTCGAAGGTCTGGTCGCGATCGTACTGTTGGTCGCCGGCGGCCTCTCGGCGCTGCAGGCGGCGGCGGTGACGACGGGACTGCCGTTCGCACTGGTGCTGCTGTTGATGTGCGTCAGCGTCTATCGCGGGCTGGCGGAGGAGCGACGGGCGCTGGTCGCGCCATCCTCCGGTTAGGCGCGCCCGTCGAAGGAAACGCTCTTAACAAGCGCGAAGACCTTTGCGCCAGGGGCGATGGCGAGTTCCGCCATCGCCTCTCTTGTTATGCGGGCCCGGATCTGCGCGCCGGCGGCGGCCAGCGTCACCTCCGCCTGCGCGGCGTCGTCGGGAGCGGAGACCGCGATCACGTCGGCCGGCAGGACATTGCGGATGCTGACCCCTTCCGGCCTGATTGTCGCCAGCGCGACGTCGCGCGCGCGGACCCGAACGCGCACGGTCTCGCCGATCGCGAGATCGGTTTCGGGCAGCGTCAGCTGCGCGCCGCCGCAGTCGAGCCGCGTCAGGCGATAACGCGCGTCGTGGGCGACGACGCGCCCGGTCAGCAGCGCGCTCGCCTCGAACGGCTCGACGCCGGCGTCGACGCCAAGCCGGGCCAGCATGTCGCCGACGGGACCGCTCGCGACCGCGCGGCCGGCGCTGATCTGGATGATCCGGTCGGCGAGGCGCGCGACTTCGCCGATGTCATGGCTGACGT
>DAINCG010000039.1:4393-13026 GCA_036732525.1 Pseudomonadota bacterium
CGAGGAGCAGCATGCGCGGGCGCGAGAGCAGGGCGCGCGCCATGGCGACCCGTTGGCGTTCGCCGCCCGACAGGCGTTGGATGCGGCGGTCCAACAGCGGGGCGATGCCCAAAAGGTCGACGATCTCGGCACGGCCGAGCCCGCCGGCGCCCTTCGCGCGCCGCTCGGCGAAGTCCAGATTGCCCGCGACGGTCAGATGCGGGAAGAGTTCGGGCGTCTGAAAGACGTAGCCGAGCCGGCGGCGGTGCGGCGCGACAAAGGTCCGGTCGTCCTGCCAGACCTCGCCGCCGAGCGACAGTCGGCCGGGGAGGCGCGTGAGGCCGGCGACGCAGCGGAGCGCCGTCGTCTTGCCGGACCCAGATGGCCCGAAGAGCGCCGTCACGCCGCGCAGCGGCGCCTGGAAGGCGAACTCTGCCGCGAAGCCGCCGAGCTGGCCCTGAAATCGCGCCGAAAGCATGTCCGGCGCGACCGTCACCCGGCCTGCTCCCGCGATCGTCTGTCAAGCAGCAGGACGCTCAGCACGACCACGAAGGCGAACGCCACCATGCCGCCCGCCAGGATATGCGCCTTCCGCCATTCGAGCGTCTCGACGAAGTCGTAGAGCGCGATCGAGGCGACCCGGGTCTCGCCCGCTAGGTCGCCGCCGATCATCAGGATCACGCCGAACTCGCCGACGGTGTGTGCGAAGCCCAGGACGGCGGCGGTGATGAAGCCCGTGCGCGCAAGCGGCATTGCGACCGAGCGGAACGCGTCGAAGGGGCTGGCCCCCAGCGTCCACGCGGCCTCCAGCGTCCCGTTCGGGATCGCCTGAAAGGCGTTCCGAACGGGCTGCACCACGAAGGGGAGGGAGTAGACGACCGAGCCGATCACCAGGCCCTCGAACGTGAAAGCGAGCGTGCGGGCGCCCCAGAGCCCGGCGATCGCGCCGCCGGGGCCGTCGGGGCCGAGCGCCAGCAGGAGGTAAAAGCCGAGCGCCGTCGGCGGCAGCACCAGCGGCATGGCGACGATCGCCGCGACGACTTCCTTCCACCGGCGCTGCGATCGTGCGAGCCACCAGGCCAGCGGCGTCGAGACGACGAGCAGCACGGCCGTCGTCACGCCGGCAAGCTTCAGCGTCAGCCAGATCGCTGGCCACAGGTCGGCGAGATCGGACATCGGACGGAAAGTCTACTCGACGATGCCGTATCCGAAACTCCGGATCGTGTCCTGCGCGGCCGGCTGCTTCAGGTAATCAAGGAAAGCCCTGGCGGCCTTTAACTCCGGGTCGATCAGGATGGCGTCCTGATCGATCGGCGGATGCATGCTTTCCGGCACGACCCACCGCGCGCCGCCGAGGTGATTGACGACCTGCGCCAGGGCAACGAAACCGACCTCCGCGGAGCCTGACCAGACGAACTGATAGGCCTGGGCGACGTTCTTGCCGAAGACGATCCGGCTTCGGACGGCGTCTTCGACGCCGAGGGAGCGGAGCGTCGCCATCGCGGCGACGCCATAAGGCGCCACGTCGGGGTCGGCGATGGCGATGCGAGCGATGTCGCCGGCCCGCAGCAGGTCCGGCCCGACCGAAACGCCGTAGTCGCGTGAGAACAGCGCGAGCCGGCCGCGGGCGTAGGTAAAGCGGCTTTCCGGAACGGCGAGACCTTCCGCCGCAAGCCGTTCCGGCCGCGCCTGATCGGCCGCGAGCAGGGCCGCGAACGGCGCGCCTGATCGAATTTGCAGATAGAGCGCGCCGGTCGAGCCCTGGCTGATCAGAATGCTGTCGCCCGTCGCCGCGTTGAAATCCGCGGCGAGGGCTTCGGCCGGTTCGCCGAAATTGGTCGCGACGGCGATCCGCGCCTCCTCGGCCCCCGCGCCCCCGGGCGCGGCGAGCAGGAGCGCGGCCGCCGCGAGAAGCCGGCGCATCAGAGCACCTTTCCGGGATTCATCAGGCCGCCCGGGTCGAGCGCCTGCTTGATCCGCCGCATCAGTTCAAGGTCGAGCCCCGGCTTGAAATAAACCAGTTCGTCGACTTTGAGCTGGCCGATGCCATGCTCGGCCGAAATCGAGCCGCCCATGTCGACGACGATCTCGTGGATCGCATGGTTGAGGTCGTGCCAGCGGGCGAGGAAGGCCTGCCGGTCCATGCCTTCGGGCTGGGTCACGTTGTAGTGGAGATTGCCGTCGCCGGCGTGGCCGAACGCGCAGGTGCGGCCGCCAGGCACCGTCGCCTGCACGGTCGGCGCGGCGCGCGCGATGAACTCCGCAATCCGGGAGACCGGCACGGCGATATCGTGCTTGATGCTGGCGCCTTCGGGAATCTGGCCTTCGACGACGCCTTCGCGCACGCGCCAGAAGGCGCGGGCCTGCCCCTCGCTTTCGGCCAGGACGGCGTCGAGCACGATGCCGTCCTCGAACGCCGCCGCCAGCGTTTCCTCGACGATCTCGCGGAGCCCGCTGTCCGCCCGCCCGGCGCTCGCACGGAAGAGCGCATAGTGCTCGTAGGGCTGATCGAACGGATCGCGGCAGCCGTGCACGTGCTTGACGGCGAGGTGAATGCCGAACCGCTCAATATACTCGAAGGCGGAGACCTGGTCGCCGGTCGCGGCGCGCAGGCGCGACAGCAACTCGATCGCCGAGGCGACGTCCTTGACGGCGACGAAGCTCGAAACTTCTTCTTTCGGCCGCGGAAACAACTTGCAGGTCGCCGCCGTAATGATGCCGAGCGTCCCTTCGCCGCCGATGAAAAGATGCTTCAGGTCGTAGCCGGTGTTGTCCTTGCGCAGGCGCTTCAGCCCGTTCCAGATGCGGCCGTCCGGCAGCACGACTTCCAGGCCCAGCACCAGGTCGCGGGCGTTGCCGTAACGCAGCGTGTTGATGCCGCCCGCGTTGGTCGAGAGATTGCCGCCGATCTGGCAGCTGCCTTCCGCGCCGAGCGACAGCGGAAACAGACGATCGGCCTCTTCCGCCGCCGCCTGTACGTTCTGGAGGATGCAGCCGGCTTCGAGCGTGATGGTGTAGTCGAGCGGATCGATTTCACGAATGCGGTTCATGCGGGCGAGCGAAAGCAGCACCGACCGGCCGTCGACGCTCGGCGTCGCGGCGCCGCAAAGCCCGGTATTGCCGCCCTGCGGCGTGATCGGGACGCCGGCGTCGGCGCACGCCCGGACGACGCCCGCGACTTCCTCGGTCGATGCCGGCTTCACGACGATCGCAGCCGCGCCGCGGAACAGCCCGCGCGGCTCGACCAGCATCGGCGCGATCGCATCGGAATCCTCGACCAGCCCGGCGTCGCCGACGATGGCGTGCAACTGGTCGCGCAAACGGTTTACGGCGGACGGGGTAGGCGCCTCGGGCATGGCAATATCGATCTCGAACGGTCCGGAAGCCTAGACGTTAGGCTTCCGGACCGGAAATGCAAATCGGCCCCGATCAGTGCGCCATCAAGGTCGGACGCGCCAGGCCGTCCAGGACGGACTGAGTGACGCCGCCCAGGACCAGTTCGCGCAGCCTGCTGTGCGTGAAGGCGCCCATGATCACCAGATCCGCGTCCATCTCGGCCGCCGCGTCGACCAGGCGGCGGGACGCGTCGCTTTCGTCAATCGCCTGGGTCTGGATGTTCACGCCGGCGCGGGCCAGACCGTCCTTGAGGCGGCCGAGCGACGCCTCGGCGACGTCGAGATCGTCGACGCTGAACGCCGTGATCTTCCCGGCGCCGCGCAGGAACGGGATTGCGCCCCAGACGGACTTCGCCGCCTCGGCGCTGTCGTTCCAGAAGATCGCGATCCGGTCGCCGACGCTCTTCACCTCCTGAAGGGGCGAGATCAGCGCGGGGCGGCCGGTCCGGAACAAGGCCGCGTCGATCGCGTCGGTCACTCCGAAATCGCTGCCGCAGGGCGCGATCGTCAGGCCATGCGTGCGGCCGACGCGCGCGACGACGTCGCCGACGCGGCCGGTGTCCTCGATCACCTGGGCGTCCGCCGCATAGGGCCATGCGTCGATGACGGCGCGCGCCGCCTTGACGTCGGCCTCGGCGTCCGCGGCGGCGGCGTCCATGATCTGCTGGACGACTTCGCCGGAGACGCCTTCGCCGATCATCGGCAGAGACTCGCGCGCATCGCGGCGGACGATCAGCGCGTCGACGGGCGCCGCGAGCTTCTCGCTGGCGAGGCCGGCCAGGCGCAAGGTGCTGGCGCCATGCTTGGCGTCGACAAGTGCGAGGATGGAGGATAGCGACATATAACGTCTCCCGTTGCTTCGCCGGATAGTTTGGCGACGCCCGGCAAGCGCTTGCT
Source organism: Pseudomonadota bacterium (assembly GCA_036732525.1). Taxonomy (GTDB): domain Bacteria; phylum Pseudomonadota; class Alphaproteobacteria; order Bin95; family Bin95; genus VMCJ01. The sequence continues at coordinate 8,665 of DAINCG010000039.1, forward strand.
TGATTCAGATCAATGGACGCAAAGAATTTCGCGTCAGTCGTCCACGCCGCCCCAGGCGATGAAGTAGCTGTTCCTGAAACCCGGCTTGCCATACCGAAGTTCCGGCCCGTCGTCGATTTCGCGGACGGATCCGCCCGCCGCCGCCAGCACGGCATGGGCCGCAGCCGTGTCCCATTCCATCGAGCCGCCGTAGCGGGGATAGACGTCCGCCTCGCCGCGGGCGATCAGGCAGAACTTGATCGAACTGCCGGCGTCGACCTGTCGGGTGACGTCGTAGCGCGCGAGGAACCGCCTCACCTCGGTCGACTGGCCGTAGGTGCGGCTGAGCGCGACGACGATCCCCTCCGGCGGAAAAGCGCGGACGCGGATCGGCGTGCGGCCGTCGCCGGACCGTTCCATCCATGCGCCGGCGCCGACCTCGCCGGCATAGAGGTCTCCGGCCGCCGGCGCGAAGACGACGCCGAGCTTCGGCCGGCCGTTCTCGATCAGGCCGATGTTAACCGTGAACTCCGGGATTTTCTTCAGGAATTCCTTGGTGCCGTCGAGCGGATCGACCAGCCAGAACGGTCCGCCGGCGACGTCCGGCGTCCGTCCGGCGGCGACCTCTTCCTCGGCCACCACAGGAATGTCCGGCGTGAGGCGCGCGAGGCCGTCCAGGATGATCTTTTCGGCGGCCAGATCGGCCTCGGTCACCTGGCTGCGGCGCGCATCGTCCTTGGTGCTCGTTTCGATGTCGTCCTTCTCGAAGAACGGCATGATTTCGGCGCCCGCTTCCCGCGCGAGGCGGGCGACGGAGTCGAGCAGTTGGGTGTCCGGCATGGCGGGGAAAATCCTCGGTCGGCGGCGGGCTGGCGGCCGGCGTAAACCGCCAAACGCCTTGCGAGCAATTCGATTGCCGGATTACTCTTAGCGCAAGCCAGCGTCAAATCGCCGGCATAAAGGCAGGGAGGAGAACCGCCAGATGGAACGTCGTGATTTTCTGAAGGGCGCGGCGCTCGCCGGCGCCGCCGCCGCGGCGACGACGCTGCCGGCGCCTGCGATCGCGCAGGGCAAGAAAGAACTGAAGATGGTGATGACCTGGCCGAAGAACTCGCCAGGTCTCGGGACGTCCGCGCAGCGGATCGCCGACCGCATTACGCTGCTGTCGGAAGGCCGCCTGACCGTGAAGCTCTATGGCGCGGGCGAACTCGTGCCGGCCTTCGAATCCTTCGACGCCGTTTCCGCCGGCGACGCCGACCTCTATCACGGGGCCGAGTATTACTGGCAGGGCAAGTCCAAGGGCTACAACTTCATGACGGCGGTGCCCTACGGCATGACCGGCATGGAGACGCACGCCTGGATCCGCTATGGCGGCGGCCAGGAGCTGTGGGACGAACTGGCGGCGGGCTTCAACCTGAAGGCCTTCCCGGTGGCGTCGACCGGCGTGCAGATGGGCGGCTGGTTCCGCAAGGACATCAACACGATCGAGGACTTCAAGGGCCTGAAGATGCGCATGCCCGGCCTCGGCGGCGAAGTCATTCGCGAGCTGCGCGCCAATATCATCAACCTGCCCGTCGGCGAAATCTATCCGGCGCTGCAGTCCGGCGCGATCGACGCGACGGAATGGGTCGGCCCCTGGCACGATCTCGCGTTCGGCTTCTACAAGGTCACCAAGAAGTACTACTACCCGGGCTTCCATGAGCCGGGCACGGTGGCCTCCGTCGGCATCAACAAGGCCCTGTTCGACGGCCTGTCCGATTCCGACAAGGAGATGATCCGGATCGTCTGCGAAGCGGAAGCGCATACGCAGTCGGCCGAGTTCAACGCCCGCAATCAGGTGTCGCTCGACACGCTGATCGACAAGCACGGCGTCGAGCTGAAGCGGTATTCCGACGAGCTGCTCGCCAACGTGCGTAAGGTGGCGCAGGACGTCATCAGCACCGTCGGCAACTCCGATCCGCTGACCAAGAAGATCTACGACAGCTACGCCGCCTATCAGAAGGTGGCGGTCGAATGGGCGAAGGTGGCCGAGCAGGGCTTCATGAACGCCCGGACGGTCGGCTCCTAGGGCCGCGGCCGGGTCGGTCGCATCGTCGGCGCCGGGACCGGGCGGTCGCCCGATCCCGGCGTTCGGCTTTTCCGGAGGGCATGCATGCACGGCGCTGTCGCGTTCATCGACGCCTTGAACGAACGTATCGGACGATGGGTGTCCTGGCTGACGCTCTTCATGGTTCTGCTGCAATTCGTCATCGTGCTGCTGCGATATGTTTTCGGCTCCGGCTGGATCGCCGCCCAGGAGGCGGTCATCTACATGCATGCCGCCGTGTTTCTGGGCGTGGCCGGCTACACGCTGCGCCATGACGGGCATGTCCGGGTCGACATTTTCTATGGGGCGGCCGGCCCGCGGGCGCGGGCCAAGGTCGATCTCTTCGGCGCGATTGTGCTGTTGCTGCCGATGAGCGTCGGCATCTTCGTGTTGAGCCTGCCTTATGTGACGGCGGCCTGGGCGGTGCTCGAAGGTTCGCCGCAGGGCCAGAACGGCATCCCGCTGGTCTTTCTTCTGAAGTCGCTCATTCTCGTTTTCGCGGTACTCGTCGCGCTGCAGGGCATTGCGCTCGCGATCCGTTCGCTCGCGGTGCTGCGCGGCCATGTCGAGGACGCGCCGGAAACCGATCTCGGGGGGCACGGCGTATGATCCTCTACGAGATCCTGGGCCTGCTGCTCTTCGTCACCGTCTGCATCGTCTTGATGCTGGGCTTTCCGGTGGCGTTCACGCTGGGCGGCGTCTCGGTGCTGTTCGCGCTCGGCGGGGCGGCGATCGGGGCGTTCGACCTCTCGTTCCTGGGCTTCGTCTCGAACCGCATTTACGGCGTCATGACGAACGAGGTGCTGATCGCGGTGCCGCTGTTCGTCTTCATGGGCGTGATGCTCGAACGTTCGAAGGTGGCGGAGGAATTGCTGGAAGCCATGGGCGCGGCGTTCGGCCGGCTGCCCGGCGGCCTCGGCATCGCGGTCTGCGTCGTGGGCGCGCTGCTCGCCGCTTCGACCGGCATCGTCGGCGCGACGGTCGTGACCATGGGCCTGCTCTCGCTGCCGACGATGCTGAACCGCGGCTACGATCCGAAGCTTGCGACCGGCGTGATTTGCGCGTCGGGCACGCTCGGCCAGATCATTCCGCCGTCGATCGTGCTGGTCGTGCTCGGCGACCAGATCTCCAACGCCTACCAGGATGCGCAGCGTCAGCTCGGCAATTTCGCGCCGGACCCGGTTTCGGTCGGCGACCTCTTCGCCGGCGCGCTCATTCCGGGCCTGATCCTGGTCGGCCTCTACATCGCCTTCGTCATCGCCCGTGCGATCCTTACGCCGTCTGACGCCCCGCCGGTGCCGCGCGACGCGCTGACGGGCGACGGCGACGCGGTTGCGGCGCGCGCGCTGCGCGCCCTTGTGGCGCCCGTCGTGCTGATCGTCGCCGTGCTCGGCTCGATCCTGGCGGGCGTGGCGACGCCGACGGAGGCGGCGGCCGTCGGCGCCGTCGGCGCGGCGTTCCTCGGCGGCCTGCGCATGACCCATCGGTCCGGCACGATGATCTATCTGGCGGCCGGCGCGCTCGTCCTCGTGCTGGTCCTGACCGCGTTTCTGGACCTGCGACTCGGTCGCGAAACCGTCACGAGCGCGGAGCAGATCGGCATCGTGCTCGCCGCTCTCGCCTGTGTTTTCGTGCTCTGGGGCCTTTGGATCGCGTTGAAGCGCGTCGCGGCCGACGGCGTGCTGGCGGACATCTGCCAGTCGACGGCGAAGATCAGCGCCATGGTGTTCGGCATCGTCATCGGCGCCCAACTGTTCAGCCTGGTCTTCCGCGGGCTGCACGGCGACGACGTGGTGCACGAGTTCCTGAAGAGCCTGCCCGGCGGCGCCGCCGGCGCGATGTTCGCCGTGATGGCGCTGATGTTCATCATGGGCTTCTTCCTCGACTTCATCGAGATCACCTTCGTCGTGGTCCCGATCGTCGCGCCCATTCTGTTGCTGATGGACCTGAACCCGGTCTGGCTGGGCATCATGATCGCGGTCAACCTGCAGACCTCGTTCCTGACGCCGCCCTTCGGCTTCGCGCTCTTTTACTTGCGGGGCGTGGCGCCGCCCGAAGTGCTGACCGCGCAGATCTACAAGGGGATCATCCCCTTCGTGCTGCTGCAGATCATCATGCTCGGCATCCTGGCGATGTGGCCCGAACTCACGCTCTGGCTGCCGCGCCTGATCTACGGCACGGTCGCGGGAGGATAAGCTTCAGCGCCCGGCCAGGACATAACGGAACGCCCGGCCAACGCCATAGGCGATCAGCGCGGCGATGGCCGCCGCGATCGGCAAGATCCAGCCGGGCGAATC
>DAINCG010000039.1:13050-14005 GCA_036732525.1 Pseudomonadota bacterium
GGACAGTATGTTGAAGGTGACCACCGCCGCGACAGAGAACAGCAGCAGCGCGCAGATGCTGCCGATCCAGTAGAGGACGATGCCAAGCCGCGCCGCCATGCCGCTGGCGCCATCGGCGTCAGTCATCCAGGAAGGCGCGCAGCAGCGCGTTGTAGCGCTCTGGCTGCTCCATGTAGGCGGCGTGGGCCGCGTCCGGCACGATTTCGAGCCGCGCGGCCGGCACGGCGCGCGCGACGGCGCGGACGTCCTCGACCGGGGCCACCGTGTCGTTCTCGGCGGCGATCGCGAGCGTCGGCTGATCGATGGTCGGCAGGATGGCCCGGTTGTCGGCCTGTTTCAGCAACGCGACCGCCCGCTCGAAGCCCGGGGAGCGGACCTCGCCCGCAATCGCCGCGATCTCGGCGAAGACCGGGCTCTTCTCTCCGACCATGCCCCTGGCGCGGCTTGCGCCGAAGGTGCGGTCATCCATCTGCCGGCGTTCGGCCAGGCCCTTCTCGAACCCCATTGTCTGTTCGCGCCCGAAGATCACCTTCGTCGCGGACAGCACCAGCTTGCCGACGCGCTGCGGCGCCAGCCGGGCGACCCAAGGCGCGATGGCGCCGCCCATGGAGTGGCCGACCAGGTCGAACGCCTCGACGTCCGCCGCGTCCAGCGCCGCCAGCAAGGCCTTCGCGTAGTTGTGGCAGGTGGGCTCGTCGTCCGGATAGACCGCGCTATCGCCATAGCCCGGCGTGTCCCAGGCGATCACGCGCCGGCTGCCGGCAAAACTGGCGTGCTGCTCGCGCCAGGACTTCGACGAGCCGCCGAGGCCGTGCATGAAGACGAGCGGCCGACCCTCTCCGGCGATACGGAGCGCTACCTTTCCGGTCGGCGTGTCGAATTGGGTGACGGTCGGTTCGCTCATGTCCGCTTCTCCCGCGCCAGCACGATTTCGCGCCGCCAGATATACAGGCCC
>DAINCG010000039.1:14015-17679 GCA_036732525.1 Pseudomonadota bacterium
ATGTCGACCCGAGCAAAGCTGCGGCGACGATCGCGATGATCGCGGCGCCGACGACTTTCCGGATGTCCGGAACGTCGCCCCAGACCAGATAGCCGATCCCGGCGGCCCAGATCAAAGCCAGATATTTCAGCGGCGCCACGACCGAGCCGGACGCAAGCTTGAAGGCCGCGATGGTCAGGCGGTTGCTGCCGGCCAGCATGGCGCTCGCCCCGACCAGCAGCAGCCAGGCGCTCTCCGGCACCGGCGACGCGCCGAGGACGGGCAGGCTCGCGAACCCGGCGAGCGTGGCGAGCAGCATGGTCCAGAAGGTGATCGCCGCGCCGGCTTCGACCCGGCCGAGCGGGCGGGTCACGATGTCCCGGAGCGCCGCGAAGAAGGCGGCGCCCAGCGGGGCCATGACCCAGGGGCCGATCTCCTGGAAGCTCGGCCCGACGATGATGAGCGCGCCGCAGAAGCCCGGTGTGCTTGTGGGGTTCGGCCTCGCCGTCCAGCGCCGCCACCCGACGGGTTCCTTCAGCAGCAGGGCGGAGAGCGCCGTCACCATGACCGGCGAGACGAAGATGACGGCGAGGGCGTCCGCCAGCGGGAGCACCTGGAAGGATACGATGACGAGCACGCTGGTCAGCAGCGCCAGCACGGCGCGGAGTAAGGTTCGTTTCGGGGCGCGGCTTCTGAGCGTGGAAAGATTGCCGCCCTCCAGCTTAAGGATGATGAAGACGAAGGGCAGCGAGAGCAGGCCGCGCCAGGCCATGACGTCGCCCGGATGCAGGCTGGTCAGCAGCCACTTGGTGACGGCGTCGTTCGAGGTCAGCAGAATGGTGCCGAGCACCATGCAGAGGATGCCGCGCGCCGGCGCGTCGAAGGAGGCATCGGCGCCAGCATCGGCGGCAGGCCGGGATGTCATGGGAGCAGCTTTCAACGATTGGGCCGGCACTATAGCATCGGCGTCGCATGCTTCGGGAGGAGGCCATGACAGAGACCGCCGACGCCGCCGAGACCGTCCGTTTCCCGGGCGATGGGCTGACCGAAATTCCCTACGACCTCTATACCGACCAGGCGCTCTACAAGCGCGAGCTTGAGCGAATCTATCGCGGGCCGGTCTGGAACTACGTGGCGCTCGAGTGCCAGATTCCGGAGCCGGGCGACTATGTGACCTCATATGTGGGCGAGACGCCCGTCATCGTCGCGCGCGGGCGGGACGGCGCGATCAACGTCATGGAGAACCGCTGCGCCCATCGCGGCGCGCTCGTCTGCCTGAAACGGCGCGGCAACGCCAAGGTGCTGACCTGCGTCTACCATTCCTGGTCCTACGACCTGGATGGCGGGCTGCGCGGCGTCGCGTTCGAAAAGGGCGTCGGCGGCGAGGGCGGCCTGCCGGAAAGCTTCGACAAGACCGCGCATGGCCTGAAGCGCCTGCGTACGACGAGCTATTGCGGTCTGATCTTCGCGACCTATTCCGACGCGACGCCCGATTTCGAGACCTATGTCGGCCCGGAGATCGCGGGCCACATGCGGTCCATTCTCGGCAAGCCGCTCGCCTTTCTCGGCCGGAACGTCCAGGTGCTGCCGAACAACTGGAAGATCTACAACGAGAACCTGCGCGACAGCTACCACGCGAGCCTGCTGCACACCTTCTTCAACACCTTCAAGCTGAACCGCCTCAGCCAGGAAGGCGGCATCGTCGTCGGCGCCGGCGGCGGCAGCCACCTCAGCTACGGCAAGAGCAAGACCGGCTACGACCATCCGGACTACAAGGGCGAGGGCGTGCATTCGCTGAAGGACATTCAGCTCGCCGACCCGACGCTGCTGGATGCGGTCGACGAGTCGGGCGAGGGCATGACGACGCGCATCCTGTCCGTCTTCCCGACGCTCGGTCTCCAGTGTCACTACAACTCGATCGCCATTCGTCAGGTCCTGCCGAAGGGCGTCGCCGAGACGGAGCTCGTCTGGAACCATGTGGGATACGCCGACGACAGTCCGGAAATGCGCGCCCGGCGGCTGAAGCAGGCGAACCTGGTCGGTCCCGCGGGGTACATCTCCATGGAGGACGGCTGCATCGGCGGCTTCGTGCAGAAGGCGATCAAGGGCGTCTCGGGCGAGGTCGGCGTCGTGCCGATGGGCGGCGACAAGGTGGAATCCACCAAGGCGCGCGCGACGGAGGTATCGATCCGCGGGTTCTGGAAGGCCTACCGGGCCGCGATGGGCATGTGATGGACGAACGCGAGCTCTATTTCCGGATCGAGCGGCTCTACGCCCGCTACATCCGGGCGATCGACGACGACCGGCTGGAGGCTTGGCCGGACTTTTTCGCCGACGACTGCCGTTACAAGATCATCTCCAGCGAGAACTACGACCAGGGCCTGCCCCTCGCGGTGATCGAAGCCGATTCCCGCGCCATGCTCGAGGACCGCGTCTCGTCCATCCGGCGCGCCAACATCTTCGAAGATCATCGCTACAAGCATTTCGTCTCCGGCGTCGAGGTGACGGGCGTGGCGGACGGCGTCGCGACGGTCGTCGCCAATTACCAGGCGATCCGCATCGACATCCGCGGCGACGCCATGCTGTTCAGCGTCGGCCGCTATCTCGATCGCATCGCCGTCGACCGCGACCCGCCGGTCTTCCTGGAGAAGCTGGCGGTTTTCGACAATGAGCGGGTCGATACCCTGCTCGCCCTGCCGCTGTAGAAAGGACGCCGCCATGGCGCTCGACCTGCCCGGACCGCTGGTGTCGACCGACTGGCTCGCGAACCGGCTCGACCACCCGGACATCCGTGTTCTCGACGCGACGGTCCACTTGCATCCGGCGGAGGAGGGGCGGATGCGCATGGAATCGGGCCGCGCCGACTATGACGCCGGCCACATCCCTGGCGCCGCCTTCGCGGACCTGATCCAGGACCTCTCGGATCCAAACAGCCCGCTCCGCTTCACGCTGCCGTCGCCCGAGCGGTTCGCGGACGGCATGGGTAAGCTCGGCGTCGGCGACGAGGAGACCGTGGTGGTCTATTCCGGCGGCTCGATGTCCTGGGCGCCGCGCCTCTGGCTGATGCTGCGCGCCTTCGGCTTCGACCGGGCGGCGGTGCTGGACGGCGGCTGGCGGAAGTGGGCCGCCGAAGGCCGGCCCGCATCGACCGCGCCTGCGGTCTATCCCGAGGCCCGTTTCACGCCGCGCTTCCGCGACGGCCTGTTCGTCGACCAGCAGGCGGTCGAAGCCGCGCGTCGGGACGCGGGCGCCGTCGTCGTCAACGCCCTGTCGCCCGCGCAGCATGCCGGGACCGGCGGGCATCATTACGGCCGGCCGGGCCGCATCGCCGGGAGCGTCAATGTGCCGGCCGCCGCCATGCTGGACCCGATGACGTTCGCATTTCGCCCGGCGGGCGAGATCGCGGCCGCATGCGACGGCGCCGGCGCGACGGCGGACAAGCGGGTGGTGGTCTATTGCGGCGGCGGCATCGCCGCGAGCCAGGTGGCGTTCGCCCAGCACCTGATCGGCAGGCCGGACGCGGCGGTCTATGACGCGTCCCTGCAGGAATGGGCGCGCGACCGCTCGGCGGCGATGGAGGTCGGCGACTGAGCGGGCCGGCGTCTCAGCGGGGCGGCGTCTTAGCGGTCGGCGATCATCGCGCCGAAATTGGCTTCCGCCGCAAGGGCGTCGCCGACATAGGCCT
>DAINCG010000040.1:0-3283 GCA_036732525.1 Pseudomonadota bacterium
CGCGACGCGGACGCCCGCCGGCCGCCGCCCCTATCGGCGCGGCGCGTCCATGGGGTCCCGACGGTCGACGCCGACGGCGAGCGCCAGGCCGAGCCCCACCTGCAGGGTCAGCATCGCCGTGCCGCCATAGGAGACGAACGGCAACGGCACGCCGACCACCGGCGCCAGCCCCATCACCATCGCGACGTTGACGAAGACATAGAGAAAGAGCGTCGTCGCGACGCCGAGCGCCGTCAGCCGGCCGAAGCGCGATTCCGACGTCAGCGCGATCACATAGAGCCGGCCGATGACGACGGCGAACAACAGCAGCACGAACACCCCGCCGGCCAGGCCAAGCTCCTCCCCCAGCATGGTGAAGACGAAATCGGTGTGCTTCTCCGGCAGGAAGGAAAGATGCGCCTGCGTGCCCTGCAGCCAGCCCTTGCCGAACGCGCCGCCCGAACCGAGCGCGATCATCGACTGGAGGATATGATAGCCGGCGCCGAGGGGGTCGCGCTCCGGCTCCATGAAGGTCAGCACCCGGTCGCGCTGGTAGTCGTGCAACAGCGACCAGGCGACCGGCGCGGCGGCCGCGGCCGCGGCCGCCGCAAGGCCGAACTTCCACCAGGCGACGCCCGCGAAGAACAGCATAGCCGCGCCGCCCGCGATGATCAGCGCCGCCGTGCCGAGGTCCGGCTGCTTCAGGACGAGCGCCGCCGGCGCCACGACCAGCAGCAAGGCCGGCGCCACGACATAGAGGCGGTCGGCCGAATCCGGCCCCGCGCCATGCAACAGGCGGGCGAGCGCCAGCACGAGCGCCACCTTCATCAGTTCCGACGGCTGGAGCCGCATGACGCCCAGATCAACCCAGCGGGTGGCGCCCGACCCTGCGCCGGCGATCTCCACCGCGATCAGCAGCAGAAAGCAGGCGCCGTAGGCCACATAGGCCGCCGAGAAGCAGCGCCGGATCCCGGCGACCCCGATCGCCAGCATGACGACGACGCCGAAACTGTAGCGCAGCAGGTGCCGGGCGGCCCACGGGTCGGCGCGCCCGCCGGCCGCGGAATACAGCATGGCGGCGCCGATCAGGGCGATCGCCGTCACCGCGATGACGAGCAGCCAGTCGATCCGCAGAACGCGCGACGCCGCCTCTTCTGCCCGCCGGGGCGGCAGCGGCGCCGGACGGACGGCGGCGACGGATCCACGCCAGCGCTGCATCAGCCGCGCCTCCAGGCCGCGCGCGCCGCAAGCTCGGCGCTGGCCGCCGCATTCGGCGCGCCGCCGAGCCAGTCCGCCGACTGCCGGGTCTGCGCCTCCTGCAGCAGGTCGCGCGCGATCGGCGCCGCCACCTGGGAGCCGCTGCCGCCGTGCTCGATCACGACGGCGCAGGCATAGCGCGGCGCATCGAGCGGCGCGTAGCCGACGAACAGCGAGTGGTCGCGCTCCTTCCGCGGCAGCTCCTCGTTCTTGCGCACGCCCCGCCGGCGCTCCTCCCGCGTGATCCGGCGCACCTGCGACGTCCCGGTCTTGCCGCCCATGCGGTAGGCGCGCACCGGAATCTGCGCTTTTTTGGCCGTGCCCTGGGAGTCGGTGGTCACGCCCTGCATGCCGCGTCGCACCGTATCCAGCCACGACCGCGTGATGTGCATGTCCGGGGCCCGGACCGGGAGCTCCTGTTCGTTCTGCATGCGCAGCAATCGGGGCTCGACCGCCTTCCCGCCGTTGACGATGCGCGCGGCCATGTCAGCGAGCTGCAGCGGCGTCGCGAGCACGAAGCCCTGGCCGATGCCGGCGATCAGCGTCTCGCCGATCTGCCAGGGCTGCTTGAAGCGCGCCTGCTTCCAGGCCTTGGTCGGCATCAGTCCGTCCGCTTCCGACGGAAGGTCGACGCCCGTCGGCGCGCCGAAACCGAAGCGCCGGGCCATCTCCGCGATCCGGTCGATGCCGACCTTGCGCGACACTTCATAGAAGTAGACGTCGCAGGATTCGGCGATGGCGTCGTGCATCGCCATCCAGCCATGCCCGCCGCGCCGCCAGCAATGGAAGCGGCCGCGGCCGACCGTGTGCACGCCGCTGCAGAAGAAGGCCTTGCGCGGCGTGACGATGCCGGCCTCCAGTGCTGCGAGCGCCACGATCATCTTGAAAGTCGAGCCGGGCGCGTACTGGCCCGCCACCGCCTTGTTGTTGAGCGGCGCCAGCGGGTCCGTCGACAGCGCCTGCCAGACATCCAGGTCCAGCCCCTGGGTGAAGACGTTCGGGTCGTAGGTCGGGTTCGAGGCGACCGCCAGAACGTCGCCGGAATCGACGTCCATGACGACGATGCCGCCCGTCTCCGCGCCCATGCGGTTCTGGGCGAAGCGCTGCAGCTCCACGTCGATGGTGGAGACGAGCGTCGCGCCGCTCTGGCCTGGATCGCGCTCCAGCTCGCGCACGACGCGGCCGACGGCGTTGACCTCGACCTTGGATTCGGCGGCGTCGCCGCGGAGCGCCAGATCGTGCGAGCGCTCGACGCCCGCCTTGCCGATGCGCAGGTCCGGCAGGCCGAGCACGGGGTCGCCGGTCAATTCCTCCTTGGCGACCGGCCCGACATAGCCGATCGGGTGCGCGGCCGCTTCCGCTTCCGGATAGATCCGCTGGCTGATCTCGACCTCGTCGACGCCCGGCAACTCCGGGATGCGCGCGGAGACGCGGGCGATCGAATCCCAGTCGAGGTGTTCGTGGGTGGCGACCGGCACGAAGCTCGCATTGCGCTTCGCCTGGCGAAGAATGCGCTCCCGCTCTTCGGGCGCGATCGGGGCGACCTGATGCAGCCGATCGAGCGCCGCCTCCAGGTCCTGCGCGGTTTCCGGCGTGATCAGCACCCGATATGTGCGCCGGTTCAGCGCCAGCGGCTTGCCGAACCGGTCCAGGATGACGCCGCGGCGCGGCACGAGGAACTGGACGTTGATCCGGTTGTCTTCCGCCAGATCGCGGTAGCGGTCGCCTTCCAGCACCTGAAGCTGGTACATGCGCGCGCCGAGGCCGGCGAACAGCAGCGCCTTGGCGCCGCCGACGAGGATGGCGCGCCGGGTGAAACGCTGGCGATCTTCCTGGGGCGATGTCACGGCGAACTGTCTCCCAGCCCGACGGCGGTCCTGGCGCCCGCGAACACGACGGCGAGCGGCGGATAGATCGCCGCCGTCAGCGCCGCCTGGGCGAGCGTCGGGCCGAAGGGCTGCGCCGTCACAACATAGGCCGATGCGATTGTCCAGCCGATCAGGGCGATCGCGATCGCGGTCAGGGCGAGCCCGATCCAGGCATGGCC
>DAINCG010000040.1:3373-5465 GCA_036732525.1 Pseudomonadota bacterium
ATCGCGAAGGCGCCGGCCGCCGGCAGCGCGTCGGCGCGGCGCAGGCTCCAGTCGTAGACGGCGGCATGGGCGACGGCCGGCGGCGCCAGCGCGGCCAAGGCGAACGGCCAGGGCGCCGCCGCCAGCAGGACCGCAAGCGCAGTCAGGCCGAGGCCCGGCGCCAGCTTCAGCCAGGCGCCCGAACGCGGGGCGACGCGTTCAGCCGCCATGAGCCACCCGCCCGAGCTGCGCGGCCGGCGGCGCCGGGTCCAGCTTCTCGCCGAAATCGACGACGCGCACATAGGCGAGATTGCGCCAGTCGACGAAGGTTTGCGCCCAGGTCTGACCGCCGATCTCGCCCGCGACCACGCCGACCGGCAGGCCGGCGGGGAAAACGCCGCCATGGCCGGAGGTGACGATCAGATCGCCCGCCGTCAGCGGATCTTCGCCGTCGACGAACTTGATCTTCGGATTGTCGGAGTTGTCGCCGACCAGGATAGCGCGCACCGGCGGGTCGCCGACGACGACGGGCGTGCGGGCGTTGATGTCGGTCAGCAGGAGCACGCGGGCCGTCCGTTCGCCGACATGCACGACGCGGCCGACGACGCCGTCGCCGGTCATCACCGGAAGCCCGGCGCGCACGCCCTTCGCGGCGCCGACGTTCAGGAGGACCGCGCGGGCGAAGGCGCCGCCGACGTCGGCGATCGCGCGGGCGGAGACGAAGCGCGCCGCCGGTCCCGGATCGAAGCGCAGCAGGCCCTTGAGCGCCTGGTTCTCCGCCTCCAGCTTCTTGGCGAACACGCGCCATTGCAGCAGGCGGGCGTTTTCCTCCTTCAGGCGCTGGTTCTCTTCGATCAGGTCGGCGAGATCGACGACGTGCTCGGCGCCGGTCCGGGCGATGCGGATCGGCTGCGACAGGAGCTCCAGCATCGGGGCCACGCCGTCGGAGAAGTTCGCGCGGATGCGTTCGACGAGAACGGTTTCGATCTTGCCGATCAATATCAGGCCGACGGCGGCGCCGATCAGCAACAGATAGGCGAATCGATGCAGCAGCGCCTTGATCGGGCGCGCCGCGTCGACCAGTTCGTCGACGGGAATCAGTGCGGGGTCGCGCGCCATTGCTGGCGGATGGCCTCCCCAGCCGATTTCGGTCCGGTTATTCTAACAGAACGCCGGCGAGCGCGCTGCCTTCCTCAAGACAGCGGCCTGTGCCGATCGCGACGCAGAGCAGCGGGTTCTCCGCCACCGTGACCGGCAGGCCGGTCGCCTCGCCGAGCGCGACGTCGAGGTTCCGCAGAAGCGCGCCGCCGCCGGTCAGCACGATGCCCTTGTCGACGATGTCGGCCGCGAGCTCTGGCTGGGTGTTCTCCAGCGCGGCGCGCACGGCGTCGACGATCGCCTGGATCGGCTCCGCCAGGCATTCGGCGATCTCGCCCTCGGAGATGGTGATCTCGCGCGGCACGCCGTTCATCAGGTCGCGGCCGCGGATGGCGAGGCGCATCTCCTCGGGCCCGGTCGCGACGACGGCGGAGCCGATCTCGGTCTTGATGCGCTCGGCGGTGCGTTCGCCGATCAGGAGGTTGTGCTTGCGGCGAACGCTCGCGATGATCGCCTCGTCCATGGCGTCGCCGCCGATGCGCACGCTGCGGGCGTAGACGATGCCGCTGAGCGCCAGGACGGCGACTTCCGTCGTGCCGCCGCCGATATCGACGATCATGGAGCCCGTCGGCTCGGTCACCGGCAGGCCGGCGCCGATCGCGGCGGCCATCGGCTCCTCAATCAGGTCGACGCGGCGGGCGCCGGCGGCTTCGGCCGATTCCTGGATGGCGCGGCGCTCCACCTCGGTCGCGCCCGACGGCACGCAGATGATGACGCGCGGCGCGGCGAAGAAGCGGCGATTCTGGCCCTTGCGGATGAACCGCTTGATCATCTCCTCAGCGATTTCGAAGTCCGCGATCACGCCGTCGCGGAGCGGGCGGACCGCCTGGATGTTGCCCGGGGTCTTGCCCAGCATCTCCTTCGCTTCCAGCCCGACCGCAAGCACCTTCTTTTCGCCATGGCTGGTGACCATGGCGACGACCGAAGGCTCGTCGAGGATGATGCCGACATGCGG
>DAINCG010000040.1:5475-6059 GCA_036732525.1 Pseudomonadota bacterium
AGACCAGCGTGTTCGCCGTCCCGAGGTCGATGGCGAGGTCGGAGGAAAACAGGCCGAACAAACGGGAGAGCATGGCAAAAGTCTTCCGCCAGAATGAGAGAGGCCCCCGCTTCAGGGGGGCCTGCCTGAATACGAGGGCGCGTCGTTATAGCCCCCGTGGCCCTTCGGGGGAAGCGGGGCGTCGGGCTTATGCGCGGCGCGGGCGGACGTGTCGCGCCGGCCACGACGTCGCAGCCACGCCCGCAAGCGTCAACGTCAGCCCCAACAGCATGCCCGGCGTCACCGGGTCGTCCAGCAAGGCCGCGGCGAGGACGACCGCGGTCAGCGGATTAAGCGCGAGGTAGACGACGGCGCGGCTCGGCTCCAGCCAACGCAAGGCCCACATGAAGAGCGAGAACTGGATGGCGGCCCCGAACGTCCCGAGGAAAAGGGCGGACGCAAGGCCCGCGTCCGAGAACTCGGGCGGACGGGCAAGCCCGCCGGCCAGCCCGGCGAACGGCAGGAGGGCGAGCGCGCCGAAAACCATGCCGAGCGCCGTCACGAAGACCGGTCCGTGGCGGGCGAGCGTCGTACGGCCGAAGACG
>DAINCG010000040.1:6069-12242 GCA_036732525.1 Pseudomonadota bacterium
CCCAGCAGCATCAGCCCGTCGCCAAGCAGCGTGTCGCCGCCGCCCGACAACGCCGCCGGTCCGAACGCCGTCGCGACGCCGCAGAAGGCGAGCGCCACGCCGACCGCCTTGGCGGCGGTCAGCCGCTCCCGCCCGGCGATGGCGGCGACGAGGAGAGTCTGCGCCGGTATGGTCGCGAGCCCGATGGCGCCGCGGGCCGCGGTCGTATGCTGCAAGGCCGCGTTGAACGCCCAAGGGAAGAAGCCGAAGAAGAGCGCGCCAAGCAGCGCGATCTTGGCGACCTCGCCCGGCGTCAGCCGGTGGTTGGGCCAGAGGCGCGGCAGAAACGGCGCCATGCAGGCCGCGCCGATCACATACCGGATGAGCGCCAGAGTCGCGGGATCGGTCTCCGCTACCGCAATCCGGGTCGCGACGACCGCCGCCCCCGCGCTCAGCGCCGCCGCGGCGGCCGCAGCGTTCGCCTGGGCATCCCGTCCGATCGTTCCGGGCATGGGCGCATTCCTTGTCACTTGCATTCTTAAAGTCACTATTGCCTCATTACTTTCAAAATGCAAGCGACTTCGCTAAACTCGCTGAAACCCGTATCCGGGAGGACGGCGACGCATGAACAGGACGGACGCGAAGGCGATCGACCGGTCCTACAGGTCCGGCTGCTCGATCGCCCGGACGCTGGAGGTCGCCGGCGACAAGTGGACGCTGCTGGTCGTCCGCGACCTGCTCTGGCACGGCAAGCGGACGTTCCAGGACCTGCAGTCGAGCGCAGAGCGCATCCCGACGAACATCCTGTCGGACCGGCTGCGTCGGTTGATGGAATGGGGGCTCGTCACGCGGGAGCCCTATCAGGACAGGCCGGTGCGCTACGCCTATCGGCTGACCGAGACGGGGCGAACCCTGGAGCCGGTCTTGCAGTCGATCATGCGCTGGGGGCACGAACACTTGGGCGGCGGACTCTACGATCCGGAGACCGGAGACGACATTCCGCCGCGAACCTGACGCGCCGCGACGGAATTCGACGCATCGGTCGCCAATCCGGCTTGTGTGGCATATCGGCAACACCATATTTCTGTCGTGGGACCGGCGCCCGAAAGGGGCCGCGGCCGCCGCCAAGCGGGGCCCGTCATGCCGGTCGCCCTGAAGGAGAGAACCGAATGAACACGGAATCCTATACGGATCGCCTGCGCGGCTTCCTGCAAAGCGCGCAAGGCTTGGCGCTCCGGTCCGGCCACCAGCGGCTGACGCCTGAGCACCTCTTGAAAGTCTTCCAGGGCCTCGCGGCGAATCTGATCGCCGCCGCCGGGGGCGACGCCCGCCGCGCGATGACGTTGACCGAGCAGGCGCTCGGCAAGCTGCCGAAGGTCGAAGGTTCGGCCGCACAGCCCTATCTGGCGCCCGAATTCGCGACGCTGACGAACGACGCCGAGGCGCTGGCCAAAAAGGCCGGCGACGGGTTCGTGACCGTCGAGCGCATGCTCGAAGCCATGGCCCGGATGGCCAAGGGCGAAACGGCGCGCATCCTGAAGGACGCCGGCGTCGCCGCCGACGCGCTCGCAAGCGCCATCGCCGACCTGCGCAAGGGGCGCAAGGCCGAAAGCGCATCCGCCGAGGACGGCTACGACGCGCTCGGCAAGTATGCCCGCGACCTCACCCAGGCCGCGCGCGACGGCAAGATCGACCCGGTCATCGGCCGCGACGAAGAAATCCGTCGCACGATCCAGGTGCTGTCCCGGCGCACCAAGAACAATCCCGTGCTGATCGGCGAACCCGGCGTCGGCAAGACCGCGATCGCCGAAGGCCTCGCCATGCGCATCGTCAACGGCGACGTGCCGGAGGGCCTGAAGGACAAGAAGCTCCTGGCGCTCGACCTCGGCGCATTGGTCGCGGGCGCCAAGTATCGCGGCGAATTCGAGGAGCGCCTGAAGGCGGTCCTGCAGGAGATCGAGGCGGCGGCCGGCGAGGTCGTGCTGTTCATCGACGAGATGCACACGCTGGTCGGCGCCGGCAAGGCGGACGGCGCGATGGACGCCTCCAACATGCTGAAGCCGGCGCTCGCCCGCGGCGAACTGCACTGCATCGGCGCGACGACGCTCGACGAATACCGCAAGCATGTCGAGAAAGACGCCGCGCTCGCCCGCCGCTTCCAGCCGGTCTTCGTGACGGAGCCGACGGTGGAGGACACGATCTCCATCCTGCGCGGCCTGAAGGAGAAGTACGAGCTGCACCACGGCGTGCGCATCGCCGACACGGCGATCGTCGCGGCGGCGACCCTCTCCAACCGCTACATCACGGACCGGTTCCTGCCCGACAAGGCGATCGATCTGGTCGACGAGGCGGCGAGCCGGCTGCGCATGGAGATCGATTCCAAGCCGGAGGCGATTGACGAGCTCGACCGCCGCATCGTCCAGCTCAAGATCGAGCGCGAGGCGCTGAAGAAGGAGACCGACGAGGCCTCCAAGGAACGGCTGGAGAAGCTCGAGGAAGAGCTGGCCGGCCTGGAGAAGGAATCGGCCGAGCAGACCGCGGTCTGGATGGCGGAGAAGGAGAAGCTCGCGTCCGCCAACAAGATCAAGGAGGAGCTCGACCGCGCCCGGTCCGAACTGGAAGGCGCGCAGCGCGACGGCAATCTTGGCCGCGCGGGCGAACTCGCCTACGGCGTGATCCCCGACCTTGAGCGGAAGCTCAAGGCGGCGGAAGACACGAGCGACGCCGCCCAGATGGCGGAAGCGGTCACCGACGAGCATGTCGCCGGAATCGTCTCCCGCTGGACGGGCGTTCCGGTCGAGAAGATGCTCGCCGGCGAGCGGGAAAAGCTGCTGGCGATGGAATCGCACATCGCGAAGCGCGTCGTCGGCCAGGCGGAGGCGGTCAAGTCCGTGTCGGAAGCGGTGCGCCGCGCCCGCGCCGGCCTGCAGGATCCGAACCGGCCGATCGGCTCCTTCCTGTTCCTCGGTCCGACCGGTGTGGGCAAGACGGAGCTGGCGAAAGCGCTGGCCGAGTTCCTGTTCGACGACGAGCAGGCGATCGCGCGCATCGACATGTCGGAATACATGGAGAAGCACGCCGTCGCCCGCCTGATCGGCGCGCCGCCCGGCTATGTCGGCTATGACGAGGGCGGCGCCTTGACCGAAATCGTGCGGCGCCGGCCCTACCAGGTCGTGCTGTTCGACGAGGTCGAGAAGGCGCATCCGGACGTCTTCAACGTGCTCCTCCAGGTCCTCGACGACGGGCGGCTGACCGACGGCCAGGGCCGGACGATCGACTTCCGCAACACGCTGATCATCCTGACCTCCAACCTCGGCAGCGAGTATCTGGCGAACCTGCCGGACGACGCGGACATCGAGGAGGCGCGCGGCCAGGTGATGGACGCGGTCCGCGCCGCCTTCCGGCCGGAGTTCCTGAACCGGCTGGACGAGACGCTGATCTTCCGCCGCCTCGCGCGGGCGGACATGGCGGCGATCGTCTCCATCCAGCTCCGCCGGCTGGAAGCGCTGCTGGAGGACCGGAACATCCGGCTCGACCTCGACGACGCGGCCCGCGCATGGCTCGCGGAGAAGGGCTACGACCCGGTCTACGGTGCGCGTCCGCTGAAGCGGGTCATCCAGCGGGAGCTGCAGAATCGCCTGGCGGAGAAGCTGCTGGCCGGCGACATCCGCGACGGCGAAACCGTCCGGGTTTCGACGGGCGACGGCGGCCTCGCCATCGGGGCGGTCGCGGCGAACGCGGCGTGATCCGGTCGGGACGAGCATCAACCGAGCGCCGGCGCGCGGGCGAGAGCTTGCGCGCCGGCCGCTCACTGGCTATCGATTAGCGCTTCGACAGCTCTGGCGAAGGAAGGGCGGGGCCATGCACGCCCGGCATGCGAAGTTCGGCATCGGCGATGTGGTCCGGCACCGTCGGCACCCCTTCCGCGGCGTCATTTTCGACGTCGATCCCGTGTTCTCGAACACGGAGGAATGGTGGCTGTCGATTCCGCCGGAGCTGCGCCCGCGCAAGGACCAGCCATTTTACCACCTGTTCGCCGAGAACGACGAAACCACGTACATCGCCTACGTCTCGGAGCAGAACCTTTTGCCCGACGAAAGCGGCAAGCCGTGCCGGCATCCCCGCATCAAGGACATGTTCCAGGGTCCGACCGAGGGCCGCTACGAGATGCGGGACGGACGCTTCGCCAATTGACGGCCTTTCGGACGACATGACCGCAGCGTCGGCGGACGACCGCGCGCTGATCGTCGGCGCCGGTCCGGCCGGGCTGACCGTGGCCGCGCTCCTGGGCGAGGCCGGCCTGCCCGCGATCGTCCTGGAAGCGGAGACGGAGCTTCCGACCAACATCCGCGCCTCGACCTTTCATCCCCCCACGCTCGACATGCTCGATCGCTTCGGCGCGACCGAGAAGCTCATCGCCGAAGGGCTGATCGCGCCAACCGTCCAATATCGCGACCGCGCGTCGGGCAAGCTCGCGGAGTTCGACTTTGGCGAGCTCGCCGACGTCTCCCGCCGGCCCTTCCGCCTGCAATGCGAACAGTTCAAGCTGAACCGCGCGCTCCTCGAATATCTGGCCGACAAGCCGAGCGTCTCAGTCCGGTTCGGCGCGCCCGTCGAGGCCGCGACGTCCGACGCGCATGGCGCGGAGGCGCGGCTTGCGGACGGCGAGGTTCTGCGCGGCCGCTGGCTCGTCGGCGCCGACGGCGCCCGGAGCGTGGTCCGCCAGAGCCTGGGCGTCCCCTTCGAGGGCTTCACCTGGCCGGAAGCCTTCCTGGTCGTCTCGACCCCCTTCCCGTTCGAGCGGGAGATCGAGGACCTCTGCCTGGTCAACTACTATGCCGACCCGGAGGAGTGGTTCTTCCTGCTGCGCGCGCCCGAATTCTGGCGCGTCATGTTCCCGACCGACGGGTCGCTGCCCGAAGCGGACCTCTTCGACGCGGCGGCGATCCAGCGGCGCCTCAACCGCATCCTGCCCCAGGCGAAACCCTATCCCGTCGCGCACGTAACGCTCTACAGGGTCCATCAGCGCGTCGCCGAACGCTACCGGGAGGGCAGCGCCTTCCTGGCCGGCGACGCCGCGCACATCAACAATCCGCTCGGCGGAATGGGCATGAACGGCGGCATTCACGACGCCTTTAACCTCGGCGAAAAGCTTGTCCGCGTCATGTCGGGCGCGGCGGACCCGGCGCTGCTCGACGCCTACGAGGCGGAGCGCAGGCCGGTCGCGCTGGAATACGTCAACGAGATTACGATCCGGAACAAGCGCAATCTGGAGACCCGGGACCCGGCCGAACAGGCCGCGTTCCGGCGCATGCTGGCCGAAACGGCGGCCGATCCGGCGCGGCGGCGGGCCTTCCTGCTGCGCGCCTCCATGCTGGCAAGCCTGGGCGTGACGGAGTAAACGGAACAGCTGAGTCCGGGCCCGAATATCGGGCGCCACACGCGATTCAGCGGACTGGGGACACATGAGTCGAAAATTTTTTGGCACCGACGGCGTGCGCGGCCGCGCCAACCAGGAGCCGATGACGCCGACGTCGACGTTGAAGCTCGCCATGGCGGCGGCAAGCGTGTTCGCCCGCCCCGGCGGCCACAACATGGTGGTGATCGGCAAGGACACGCGGCTTTCGGGCTACATGATCGAGGCGGCGATGCTGTCCGGCTTCACCGCGATGGGCATGGACGTCGTCCTGACCGGCCCGATCCCGACGCCGGCGATCGCCATGATGACGCGGTCGCTGCGCGCCGACCTCGGCGTCGTCATCTCCGCCTCGCACAATCCCGCGACGGATAACGGCGTCAAGCTGTTCGGCCCGGACGGCTACAAGCTCTCCGATGAGATCGAAGCCGAAATCGAGGCGCGCATGGACACGGTCGAGGCGCATCTGCCCGCGGCCGACAGCCTGGGCCGCGCCCGCTGGCCGGACGACGTGACCGGCCGGTACGTGGAGTACGCCAAGGGCGCCTTCCCGCGCGGCCTCTCGCTCGACGGCATGCGCGTCGTGATCGATTGCGCCAACGGCGCAGGCTACAAGGCCGGCCCCGCCGCTTTCTGGGAGCTTGGCGCCGAAGTCATCAAGATCGGCGACCAGCCGAACGGCTTCAACATCAATGACGGCTGCGGCGCGACCCACCCCGAGAAGCTGCGGGCGGAGGTGATCCGCCACCGCGCCGACCTCGGCGTCGCGCTCGACGGC
>DAINCG010000040.1:12336-17635 GCA_036732525.1 Pseudomonadota bacterium
AATCTCGGCCTGGAGCGCTTCCTGGCAGAGAAGAAGCTCAGCCTGCACCGCACCCAGGTCGGCGACCGCTACGTGGTCGAGCACATGCGCGCCCACGGTTTCAACGTCGGCGGCGAGCAGTCCGGGCACATCGTGCTGTCCGACTTCACGACCACGGGCGACGGCCTGATCGCCGGTCTGCAGGCCGCGGCGGCCGTGAAGCTCGCCAACCGGCCGGCGAGCGAGGTGCTGCATCGTTTCACGCCGACCCCGCAGGTGTTGAAGAACGCCCGCTACCAGGGCGAATCGCCGCTGGAGATGGACCCGGTCAAGAAAGCCGTAAAGGACGCCGAAATCCGGCTCTCGAACATAGGCCGCCTCGTCATCCGTCCGTCCGGCACGGAGCCGCTGATCCGCGTCATGGCGGAGGGCGACGACCCGAAACTGATCGACGAAGTCGTCGACGGCCTGATCGACGCGATCACTGCGACCCAGGCATGACGCCCGGACGCGTCTCTCCGGGCCGCGTCCTGATCGTCGCAGGCTCCGATTCGGGCGGCGGCGCCGGCATCCAGGCCGACATCAAGGCCGTGACCGCGCTCGGCGGCTACGCCATGACCGCGATCACGGCCTTGACCGCCCAGAACACCGAAGGCGTCTTCGGCGTGCATGCGCCGCCGCCGGAGTTCGTGGCGCTGCAGATGCGCCTGACGCTGCAGGATATCGGCGCGGACTGCGTCAAGATCGGCATGCTGCACAGCGTCGGCGTGATCGAGGCGGTCGCCGGCGCATTGGCGGAATATGCAGCTGGCGTGCCGGTGGTGCTGGACCCGGTCATGGTCGCGAAGGGCGGCGCGCCATTGCTGGAGCCGGACGCGATCGACGCCTACCGGGCGCTCCTGCCCGGCCTCGCGACGGTCATCACGCCGAACCTGCCGGAAGCGGGCGTCCTGCTCGGCCGTTCGCTCCGCACCGCGGCCGACCAGGCGGCGGCGACCGACGCCGCCCGCGCGCTGGGCGCTCGCGCCGTGCTGCTGAAGGGCGGCCATCTCGAAGGCGAGACGGTGCGCGACGTGCTGATCGAGCCGGACCGGACGACCGTCTTCGAGAACCCGCGCATCGAGACGCGCCATACCCACGGCACCGGCTGCACGCTCGCCTCCGCGATCGCCGCGGGCGTGGCGGACGGCATGGCGCTCGACGCCGCGGTCGGCCGCGCCATCGCCTATGTCCGGGAAGCCATCCGCACGGCGCCGGGCCTCGGCCATGGCCACGGCCCGCTCAATCACGGCCACACCGTCGCGCCCTATTTTCCGGGCGATTCCGGCTAGGCGGTTCCGGTCCAGCGGCGATATCCGCCGATTTCAGTCTTTGTTAAGCGCTCGCGGCCTATTTTGATCGACGAAACCTCCGCCGTCTGATCCGGGGCCGAAACATGCTCAAGTCCTACCTGCACGCAATTTCGCTGATCGAGCGCATGCACCGCCAGTTCCTCGACGTCGTCAAGTCGGAACTCGACGGCCAGCGGATCCGCGACATCAACAACGTCCAGGCGCTGATCCTGTTCAACATCGGCATGGACGAATTGACCGTCGGCGAACTGACCCAGCGCGGCTACTACCTGGGCTCCAACGTCTCCTACAACGTCAAGAAGATGGTCGAGCACGGCTATCTGCAGCAGGAGCGTTCGGAGCACGACCGCCGGTCGGTGCGCGTCAGCCTGTCCGACAAGGGCAAGAAGCTCTGGGACCGGATGGACCAGATGTTCAAGCGCCATGAGGCGATGCTGGCCGACAGCCCGATCACCGAAGACAAGGTCGACGCCGCGACGAGCGCGCTGTCCGAGCTGGAGCGCTTCTGGATGCATGCCGCGCAGAGCGCGCCGCGCGCGCCGGAGCCGCTGATCGGCAAGGCCGTCGACCGCCGCGACGCCGCCGCCTACTTCGGCGACTGACCCCTAAAAGTTCTCGACCCAGGGCCGGACGTCGAGTTCCGCCGTCCAGCTCGACCGGTGCTGCGCGTGGAGATGCCAATAGCTCTCCGCGATCGCATCCGGATCGAGCCATTTGTCGGGCATGGCCGGATCTTCGGCCCGGCTTGCCGCCCGTATCCCGCCATCGACCACGACATGCGCGACGTGGACGCCTTTCGGCCCAAGCTCCCGCGCCATCGAGAACGCGAGCGCCCTGAGGCCGAACTTGCCGACGGCGAACCCGGCGGAATGGGCGTTGCTCTTCACGGATGCCGTCGCGCCGGTGAAGAGGATCGTGCCGCCATCCGCCTGAACCATGCGGCGCGCGGCCTCCCGCCCAACCAGGAACCCGCCGAAGCAGGCGGCCTTCCAGGCGTCGAGGAATTCCCCGCCCTCGATCTCCAGGATGCTCTTGCGCACCCGGCCGCTCGCATTGAAGACGACCACGTCCGGCGCGCCGAGATCGTCCTCCACTCTTCGGAACAGATCGACCACGGCGGCTTCGTCCGTCGCGTCGGCCGCGTAGCCGCGGGCGCCGTCGATCGACGCGGCGACCGCGTCGATCTTCGCCTGGCTGCGCGACGCGACGGCGACCGCGAAGCCCTCGGCCCGGAACCGCCGGCCGACGGACGCGCCGAGGCCGGGGCCTGCCCCGACGATCAGGATCGTCTTCGCCATCTTCCGCGCCTTTCTAGGTCAGGATCAGTTCGACCTTGCCGTCCGGCCCGAAATCCGCGACGGCGTGGGTCGGGCCGGGCGCCGGAATGACGCCGGTGCACGAGCCGGTCGAAACGAACTGGCCGGCCTTCAGGCCAATGCCCTTGCCGGCCATGTGATTGGCGAACCAGACCACGGCGTTCACGGGATCGCCCATCATCGCCTCGCCCGTGCCGCGGCCGGCTTCCTTGCCGTCGAACGTCAGCGCGACGCTGGTGTTGACGGCGTCGACGCGCTTCCAATCTTCGATCTCGGCGCCGATCACGTAGTAGCCGGTGCCGCCATGGTCGGCGACGAGGCCGATCGGGCCGAGCTTGTTCTCCGCGCCGAGCCGGCTGAGCGGCACCTCGATGCCGCAGATGATCGAACCGATCGCGGCCTCGACGTCGGCCCGCGAATAGGGCGCGCCCGAGGCGGGCAGATCCTTCTTCAGGCGGTAGGCATATTCCGATTCGACGATCGGCCGGTTGAGGTCGGCGAATGCGAACTTCGCCGGGCTCGGCAGAACGTTCGCCTGGCGGATGCCGCCGACGAAGGGCTGGGTGAGACCGAGCGCCTTCTGTGGGCCTTCGCCGGTCGCGCCGATTTTCCAGCCGCCGATCTCATGCGGGTTGTCGCGCAGGATCACGTCGTTTATCGCGACCGCCTCGGCCTCGTTCTTCGGCGCGCAGTCGTCCGGCAGCGACGGCAGCGGCTTGCCATCCTCCCATGCCTGCATCAACAGCCCCGCGGCCTTCGCGGCCTTGCCCTCGCCCATAAGTTCGTCGCTCCCCTTCGCATGGCCGCCCGAACCGGCGGCCTTCCCCCGAAACGATATCGCCGGCCGCCCGCGCGGTCGATATGCCGTCGGCTAGACCGCCGCCGCGTTCGGACCTCCGGCCGCTTCGGCCAGGTCGAACAGCGGCATGAAGTATTCCGGCTCCTGCGCGCCGGAGACGGCATAGCGCCGGTCGAAAATGAAACAGGGCACCCCCTGGATGCCCATCTGCCGCGCGCTCGCGTCCTCCGCGCGCAAATCCTCGCGATCGTCGTCGCCGGCGAGATACGTCCCGGCCAGATCCGCGTCGAAGCCCGCCGACGCCGCGAGGCTGACGAGCGTGTCCGGGTCAGCGATGTCGGCGGCCTGTTGGAAATAGGCGTCGAACAGCGCCTCCGCCATCGCGTCCTAGCCGCCCGCCGGCCGCTGACGGCCGGCCCAGCGGATCAGGCGATGGGATTCGATCGTGTTCGGGGTCCGCTGGATGCGGTCGAACGCGAAGTCGATCCCTTCGCTCGCGCCGATCCTGCGGATGTTCTCGTAGATGCGGCCGGCGTCCGTCGCGCCGAACTTGGCGATCAGGTATTCGGCCCGCGTCATGCCCTCGGCCGGCATCCAGGGGTTCAACTGAAATGCCCGCCAGCGCGCATCGACCTTGAGGTCCGGACGCATCGCCAACGCCCGCTCGAGCCGGCGCTTGCCGATGAAGCACCAGGGACAGATCGTGTCCGAATAGATTTCGATCAACATGTTGGCGTCACCCCGCAGAATTCAGATAGGCCGAACCACCGGCGGAAGAAAGCGGCCGTTAAGGGCTTTCGGCGATCTTGCCACGATGCAGAAGCGCGCCCGAAGATCCACGCGCGGCCGCAAGTGGCCGCTTGAACGCGTCGCCGCCTTCGCGGCGTTCGCGATTGTGGCGCTGACCGCCTTCGCGGTCGGCGGCCCCATCTGGCTGCTCGGCGCGCGGGAAACGGCCTCTCTCGCGGGACGGATGAACGCCGCGATCGTCGCCGACGCCGAACGCGAGATCGCCGCCCTGTTCAAGCGGATCGAGGGCCTGCAGGAGACCGCAAGGTCCGTCCTCGCCACCGGCGGCGTCGACGTCGACGACCGGGCGTCCCGGGAAGCGTTGTTCCTGGGTCTGTTGCGCGCGGATCCTGCCATTTCCTGGATCAGCTTCGGCTTCGAGAACGGCGACTTCTATGGCGCGAACCGCCGCGACCTGGGCCGTTACCGCCTGGTCGAGAGCCGCTGGTTCGCGAACGCCAAGAGCGCGCTCCGCCGGACCGACTACCTGTTCGACTACGAGGGCGCGCTCTACCGCACCCACGCCAAGTCGAGCGAGAACGACTACAACGCGGCCGAACGGGCCTGGTTCAAAGCCGCCATGTCGGCGGACGGGCCGGCCTGGACGTCCGTCTACCGTTTCGACACGAGCGGCCGGCCGGGCCTGAACACCTCCGTCAAGGTCGAACGGGACGGCGAACTCCTGGGCGTCGTCAGCGTCGCGATCGAGCTCGACCGGCTCGACGACTGGCTCGCGAGCCGCATGGACGGGCGGGACGGCGTGGCCTTCGTCCTGAGCGACCGGCGCCAGGTGATCGCGTCGAGCGAGCCGGTCGACGACGCGACGCCCGAACTGGCCGACGGCCTTCTGCCGACGCCGCAAGAGTCCGGCCGCCCGGTGCTGGCGGCCGTCGCGCGCTATCTGTCGGGGCTGCCCGTCGGCGTGACGGAAGGCGTCGTCCTCGATACGCCCGCGCTCGGCGGCGAAGCCTTCCTCAACCTGACGCCGCTTTCGGCGCTCGACTGGACGATCGGCACCATCCTGCCGGCGCGCTCCTTCGCCGGCGACATCACGGCCGAACGGC
>DAINCG010000041.1:0-700 GCA_036732525.1 Pseudomonadota bacterium
CCTAAGCGAAGCCGCCCGCGACAACCGAAGCGAAGCCGGCCCCGACGCAGCCGTCGGCGGCGCCGACGCCCCAACCGCGGCGCACGATCGAAGGGCCCGCTGTCGCGACGCCGGGCAAGTCGGGCGGGTTCCTCGCTCCGGTCGACGGACCCGTCATCGCGGCGTTCGGCAGTCAGGCCGACGGCCGGCGCAATGACGGCGTCAATATCGCGGCCCCGCGCGGCACGCCGGTCCGGGCCTCGGACGCGGGCGAAGTCGTCTATGCCGGCGACGCCCTGCAGGGCTATGGCAATCTCGTCCTGATCCGCCACGACGGCGGCTGGGTCACGGCCTACGCCCATCTCGACCGCATCGTCGCGAAACGGGGCGCCCGCGTCGCGCGCGGCCAGACCATCGGCGCCGTGGGATCGAGCGGCGGCGTCAGCGCGCCGCAGCTCCACTTCGAGATGCGGCAGAACAACCAGGCGGTCGATCCGCGCGGCCGTCTGGCGGCCAGATAGCGTCAGGCGGCGCGGGCGAGCTCCAGCGCCCGGTCGCGCGGCATGGCGCGGACGTGGCTGGCGGCGAGCGCGCCGGGCAGGGCGGCCGCGATGTCGCTCGCCAGCATCAGCTTTTCGAGATCGATGCCGGTTTCGACGCCCATCCGGTCGAAGAGATAGACGATGTCCTCCGTCGGAATGTTGCCGGAAGCTCCCGGCGC
>DAINCG010000041.1:741-13882 GCA_036732525.1 Pseudomonadota bacterium
CGAAGCTTCGAATGCCGGCCTCCATCGCCGCCAGGATGTTGGCGACGCCGAAGCCGGAAGTGTCGTGGCCGTGGAAGATGAAGCTCGCGTCATTGCCGAAATTGGCGAGGGCCTGCGTGGCGAGGCTCTTCACCTTGACCGGGAGCGCCATGCCGGTCGTGTCGCTCAATGCGAATTCGAGGCCGGTGTGGATCGCCAGCATCTTCTCGATGTTCGAAAGCACGGTCGCTTCGGGCGTCAGGCCCTCGAACGGGCAGTGGAATGAGGTCGCGAGCCCGATCCGGAGAGTTAGCTTGCCTTCGGGATCGACGTCGTTCAGCAGATAGGCGAGATCGGCGATCGATTCGGCCGTTGGCCGGCCGACATTGCTATTGTTGTGGCCGTCGGTCATGGAGATGACCATTTCCAGGTCCGTCACCCCGGCGGCGAACGCCCGGCGCGCGCCCTTGGAGTTCGGCACCAGCGCCATCGCCGTCACGCCGTCGAGCGGCCCCAGCGCCTGCACGACATCGTCCATGTCGCGCATCTGGGGAATCGCCTTCGGGCTGACGAATGAGCCGATCTCCATGCGCTTGAAGCCGGCCGCGACCAGCGCATGGATCAGGCGGACCTTCGTCTCCGTCGGCACGAATTCCGGGATGTTCTGCAGGCCGTCGCGCGGCCCCACCTCGACGAGTTCGATCCGGTCCATCGTCCGTTCCCTGCAATTCGTGACGCTGATTGCTATGATCTCTAACGCCTTCCGGCCATTCGGCCAATCCAGTCACGCCAGGGTCCGTCCATGCCCCATGCCTTGCCGCTCGCCGGATTTCGCGTCGTCGACCTGACGCGGGTGCTCTCCGGCCCGTTCTGCACGCAGATCCTTGGCGACCTGGGCGCCGACGTGATCAAGATCGAGACCGCAGCCGGCGACACCGTACGCGGGCAGGGCGACGGGCGGGACGGCTTCAGCTGGTACTTCGCCGGCTTCAACCGCAACAAGCGCTCGATCGTGCTCGACCTGAAGACTCCCGCCGGCAAGCAGGCGTTGGAGGAACTGATCCGGACGTCGGACGCGCTGATCGAGAACTTCCGGCCGGGCCTCGTGACATGCGCCGTGACGGGCTTCGGCGCGGACGGACCCTATCGCGACCGGCCGGCCTTCGACTTCATCGCCCAGGCGATGAGCGGCTTCATGAGCTCGAACGGCCGGGAGAGCGATCCGCCGCTCCGTTCCGGCCTGCCGATCAGCGATCTCGTGACCGGCATCTATGGCGCGCTTGGCGTGACGGCCGCATTGCTCGGCCGGGAGCGGACGGGCCAAGGCGACCATGTCGACGTCAGCCTGACCAATTCGATGATCAGCCTGCTGGCCTATCTGGCGTCGAACTATTTCGCGTCCGACCGGGTGACGCCCAGGTCCGGCAACGACCATCCGATCGCGGCGCCCTATGGCCTTTTCGAAACGGCGGACGACCCGATCGCTGTCGCGCCCAACGATGACGTCTTCTTCGGCCGGCTGATGGACGCGCTGGACCTCGCCGACGCCAAGAGCGATCCGGACTTCGCGTCGAACCATCTCCGTGTCGCGAATCGGGACCGGTTGAATGCGCTGGTGCTGACCCGGCTCGCGACGGCGGGCGCCGAGCACTGGGTGGAATTGCTGAACCGCGCCGGCGTGCCCTGCTGCCGCGTCAACGACGTCGCCGGCGTCTTCGCCGATCCGCAGGTGCAATCGCAGCGCATGCGCCTGGAGATCGCGCACCCGCGCCATGGCGAGATGTCGGTCCTGGGCTTCCCGATGAAGTTCCGCGACGCGCCTTGCGAGGTCCGCCGGCACCCGCCCGACCTCGGCGAGCACACGGACGAAGTCCTGGCGGAGCTGGGCCTCGTCAGCCCTTCTGGGGCGCCAGAATAGAGACGTAGTTCGCGACCGCCGTGCCGCCCATGTTGAAGACGGCGGTCGGCCCCGACTTCGGCGTCTGCATGGCGCCGGCTTCGCCCAAGGTCTGCATGGCGGCCAGGATGTGCATGGAAACGCCGGTCGCGCCGATCGGGTGGCCCTTGGCCTTCAAGCCGCCGGAAAGGTTGACGGGCAGGCGGCCCGACTTCGTCGTCCAGCCTTCGTCGACCGCGATCCAGCCCTTGCCCTTGGGCGTCAGCCCCATTGCCTCGTATTCCAAGAGCTCGGCGGTGGTGAAGCAGTCATGCGTCTCGACGGCGGCCAGGTCGTCGAGCTTCAGGCCGGACGCTTCGAGCGCCCGCGCCCAAGCGAGCGCCGGGCCTTCCATCTCCAGCATGTCGCGGCGGGACATCGGCAGGAAATCGTTGACCTGCTCTGCGGCCAGGAAGGTCACGGCCTTCTCCATGCCGGCCGCATCCTCGCTGTCGGCCAGCACGATCGCCGCCGCGCCGTCGGAGACGAGGCTGCAGTCGGTCCGGCGGAGCGGGCCGGCGACCAGCGGGTTCTTGTCGGAAACGGTGTTGCAGAATTCGAAGCCGAAGTCCTTGCGGAGCTGCGCCCAGGGATTGTCGACGCCGTGCAGGTGGTTCTTGGCGGCGATGCGGGCGAGCGCGTCGGACTGGTCGCCATAGCGCTGGAAATAGCGCTGGGTCAGCAGGCCGAAGACCCCGGCGAAGCCGGCGGGCGTCTCGGCCTCTTCCTTGACGTAGGAGCACTTCAGCAGGATGTCGCCGACCTCCTTGCCGGGCGTCTCCGTCATCTTCTCGAAGCCGACGACGAGGGCGCGCCGGGCCTTGCCAGCCTGGATCGCGTTCATCGCCTGGTGGATCGCCGCCGAGCCGGTGGCGCAGGCGTTCTCGACCCGCGTCGAGGGCTTGAACCGGAGGTCGGGCTGCGTCTGGAACGGCAGGGTCGAGGGGAAGTCCTGCTGCTGGAAGCCGCCGTTGAAGTGGCCGACGACGACGATGTCGATGTCCTTCGCCTCGACGCCCGCATTTTCGAGCGCGCCGTCGACGACGCGGCCGACCATCGTCTCCGCGTCGTCCTCGATCTTCCCGAACGGCGCGTGCGCCCAACCGACTATGCTGACGCCCATGGCGGCGGCTCCCTTGGAGATGGCTTTGCGACAGCTTATACCGCCTCGCCGTATTCCGAGGCGAGGGCCCGATGCCGAACGACAATCTGCTGCCGGAAGGCGACCCGAACCGGTTCGAGGCCGTCATGGGCTTCGACCTCGCGGTCTGGGAGCCCGGCTTTGCGCAGTTCCGGGTGAAGCTCGGCCCGCAGCACAAGAACCGCCAGGGCGCGGTCCACGGCGGCGTCCTGGCGGCGTTGATCGACGCGGCCGGGATGTTCGCCGGCAACACCGATCCCGAGACGAAGGAACGGGTGCGCGCCGTCACGGTTTCGATGGCGTGCAACTATGTGGGCGCGGCGAAGGGCGACGAACTGGTCTGCGAGGGCCGGGTGCTTAAGGCCGGCCGTTCCACCTTCTTCGCCGAAGCGCGCCTGACCGACGGTGACGCGGGGCCGCTGCTCGCGACCGGGCAGGGCGCCTACAAGTATCTCCGCTAGGCGTCCGTCCGCAGGGTCGCGGCGGCGAGTTCGATGACGCGGACGGTCTCCGTCCACATGCCGAGTTTCAGGGCCTCGGCGAGCGGCACGAACTCTGCGTGCATGGCGTCGTCGCCGGCGCGGGGCGCGCCGCCGGTCCAGAGGGCGGCGTAGTCGATCAGGGTGTAGTGGGTCTCGATGCGGTCTTCGGGATCGCGGCGGATGACGTCGATGATGTCGAGGACCGGGCCGAGCGTGATTTCGACGCCGGTCTCCTCGCGGACCTCGCGGGCCGCGGCCTCGGCAGCCGTCTCGCCGAGTTCCTGCAGGCCGCCGGGCAGGCTCCATTCGCCGAGGCGGGGCGGTTTGCCGCGCCGGATAAGCAAAACGTCGTCGCCCCGAAGGACGACGACGCCGACGCCGATCAGCGGCCGGGCGGGATATCTGCGATCGTCATCTGACATAACGACCGCAGTCTATCCGGCGCCGGTCCTGATGTCTCAGTGCAGTCTGATCAGTGCCGCTCGACGCACATCGCCACACCCATGCCGCCGCCGATGCACAGCGTGGCGAGGCCCTTCTTCGCCTCGCGCCGCTTCATTTCGTGCAACAGCGTGATGAGCACGCGGCAGCCCGAGGCGCCGATCGGATGGCCGAGCGCGATCGCGCCGCCATTGACGTTCAGCTTCTCCGGATCGAATCCCAAGTCCTTGCCGACGGCGATGGCCTGGGCGGCGAAGGCTTCGTTCGCTTCGATCAGGTCGAGGTCGTCGACCTCCCAGCCGGCCTTGGCGAGGGCCTTGCGGCTCGCCGGGATCGGGCCGGATCCCATCAGCGGCTCCAGACCGCGCTTCTCCGCCTCTTCCAGGCTCATCAGCAGGACGGCGGCCGCGCCGTCATTGATGCCCGAGGCGTTGCCGGCGGTGACGCTGCCGTCCTTCGAGAAGGCCGGCCGCAGCTTCGCCAACACCTCGGCGGTCGTGCCGTGCTTCGGATGCTCGTCCTGGTCGACGACGATCTCGCCCTTGCGGGTCTTGACCGTGTAGGGCGCGATTTCGTCGGCGAAGCGGCCGGCCTTCTGCGCGGCTTCCGCCTTCTGCTGCGAGGACGCGGCGAACGCGTCCTGCTCCTCGCGGCTGATCTGCCACTTCTCGGCGACGTTCTCCGCCGTCACGCCCATGTGGTAGCCGTTGAAAGCGTCCCAGAGGCCGTCCTTGATCATGGTGTCGACCATCGCCGCGTCGCCCATCTTGATGCCGGCGCGCAGCGGCGCGCAGTGCGGGGCCAGCGTCATGTTCTCCTGACCGCCCGCCAGCACGACGGAGCTGTCGCCCAGCCGGACCGACTGCGCGCCGAGGCCGACCGCTTTCAGGCCGGAGCCGCAGACGTGGTTGATGGTGTAGGCAGGCGTCGTGTCCGGCAGACCGGCGCGGATGGCGG
This sequence comes from Pseudomonadota bacterium, assembly GCA_036732525.1. Classification (GTDB taxonomy): domain Bacteria; phylum Pseudomonadota; class Alphaproteobacteria; order Bin95; family Bin95; genus VMCJ01. The sequence goes on from DAINCG010000041.1 coordinate 5,678, forward strand.
CCTGGCGCGCCGGGTTCTGGCCCTGGCCGGCCGTCAGCACCTGGCCGAAGATCAGCTCGTTCGGCGCGTCGGCGCCGACGCCGGCCGCGGCGAGCGTCGCCTCGATGGCGGCCTTGCCGAGGGAGTCGGCGCTTTCGGTCGAGAAGGCGCCGCTGAAGGTGCCGATTGCGGTGCGCTTGGCCGCGACGATGGCGACGTCGGTCATGGGAATTCCTTTCTCACGTTCAGGCGGCGAACCGCGCTGTTGCGATGCACAAAACATTAGGCTTGGGCGTCGACCTCTGCAATGCCCATCATGTGGCGACGCCCCGCAGCCATTCGATCAACGGCCGCCACAGCCGGTCCTTGGCGTTGTGGCCGACGATCATGCCGACATGGCCCGCGTCGACGTCGAGGAGCGCCGTTGGTCCCTCGCCATCGGCATAGGCGCGGGCGCTTTCATACGGGACGATCCGGTCCCGCATCGGCGCCGCGACGAGCGTCGGGCCGGCGAAGGAGGCCGGCGTCACCAGCCGGCCGCACGCCCTCCATCGGCCCCGGTGGACGAGGTTCTCGCCATACCAGTCCTGCAGGACGGCCCGCGCGACCGGCCAGGCGAGCGCCGGGCCGCCATTGACCCAATCTTCCATGGCGACGAACAGTTCCGCCTCGTCCGACGTGGGATCCAGCTTCGCGAAGTGGCGGAACTTTCGGCCGGCGAGCGTCGGGTCGAGCGAAAAGAACAGGGACTGGAGGATGTCCGTCGGCACGGCGCCCGTCAGCCGCGCCGCCGCTTCGAAGACCGGCGCCAGGCGCGCGACGGTGGCGGCGGCGCCCGGGCAGGGCGCGTGAAAATTCCAGGGCGTCGCGAGGAGCGCGAGCCCGGCCATGCGGCGGCCGTGACTCGCCGCGAGCGCCGCCGCGAGCAGGCCGCCCATGCAATAGCCGAGAACGACGGGCGGCCGGCCGGCGACGCCCTCGACCGCACCGAGCAGCGGTTCCAACTTCTCCGTCAGATATCGATCGAGCGTCCATTGCGCTGCATCCGGTTCCGGCGCGCCCCAATCGATCAGCAGCGGTCGGAAGCCGGCGTCGGCGAGACCCGCGAGGAGGCTGGTGTCCGGCGTCAGGTCGAGCACGTCGCTGGTGTTGACGAGGGACGGGATCGCCAGGATCGCCGGGGCGTCGCTCTGCGGCGCGAAATCGAGCAGCCGCGTCGCGCCGACGGCGTGGACGGCTGGCCGCGGCGGAACGGGTCGACAATAGGGGTGCATCCGGTATGCGGCGACTCCGGTCCAGAAATCGGCCCAGCGCCGGGCCGTTTCCGCCTGGATCGCGACGGCGAGCGCCGCCTGCTCGTCCGGCGTCGTGACCGCGTCGGCCACCCGGCGTTCCAGGTCCGTGTCGAGCAGCCGTCCGCCGGCCGGGGTGGCTGCCGCCGTCGCCAGGGCCTGGGCGCGCCACAACGCCAAGGCATGCAGGGGCAGGGGGCGCGGGCCCAGGCGGCGCAAGGCGTTCGACATCGCTGCACGGGATGCGAATTCCCGCCTGGGGTCAACGTCCGTTTGCGGAATATTGCGGCGCCAAACGTTGCGCGGCTTGACCGGGCGCTTTCGTTTTGCGATGCAACACCGTGGCCGCAATGGGCCGTTGCGAAAGAACGCCGGACAATGTCGACGCGCAAACGTCAGAATGACGGCCCGATCGTCATAAAGAAGTACGCCAATCGCCGCCTCTACAACACGGACTCGAGCGCCTATGTGACGCTTGAGGATCTGCGTGAACTCGTGGCCGAAGACGTCGATTTCGTCGTGCAAGACGCCAAGACGGGCGACGATCTGACCCGGGCGGTGCTGACCCAGATTCTCGCGGAAGCGGAGCAGGGCGGCGCGAGCCTGCTGCCGGTCGGCTTCCTCAGGCAGATCATCGGAATGTATGGCTCCGGGATGGGTTGGATGTTGCCACAGTACCTCGATTGCATGGCGGCCTGGTTCGAGCAGCACCAGGAAGAGATGCGGCGCAATATGGAAGGCGCGTTCGGCGGCGTCTTTCCGGTCAACGCGTCGATGGACGCCATGCAGGATGCGACGCGGCGCAACATCGCGGCGTTCGAGCAGGCCATGCGCAGCTTCTGGCCGGGTATGCCCCAGGAAGGCGTCGCCGAAACGGCGGAGAAGAGCGACGACGGCCTGGAAGACCTGCGCCGCAAGCTCGCCGACATGCAGAAGCAGATCGACAAGCTGAACCGCGACTGAGGCGACCGGGCGCGACCCGGCGGAGGGCCGGTCAGCCGAGCTCGGTCATCCGCCACGCGCCGGAAACGCGCTCGAACAATAGCGGCCGGGCGTTCAGCACGGAACTGGCCGTCAACTCGACGCCGAGCCCGGCGGCGATGACGCGCAGGTTGCCGCCATGGGCGACGATCGCGACGACGCCGGGCCAAGAGACGGCCTGAGCGAAGCCGGTGCGGGTCCGGTGGATGAACTCCGCCATGCTCTCGCCGCCGCGCGGCGACTTGCGCCAGTCCAGTTGCGCCGACGGCGTGCCCATGAGTTCGCCGAAGAGGCGTTCGGCAAGGTTCGGATTGACCGTCATATCGCGGCCGTTCGCGACGGCGACGCCGGTGTCGTAGGCGCGGCGAAACGGGCTCGCGACGACCAGATCGATGTCATGGCCGGCCAGCGCGCGGCCGGCGGCCGCCGCCTGCGCCGACCCGGTTTCGTCGAGTGGAATGGTCGGAACCTGGACGATCCCGCTGAAATTGCCCGCGGTCTGGCCGTGCCGCACGAAATAGAACCGATCGACCGTGCTCTCCAGCGGCGTCGCGGCGGCCGCCGCCCGCAAATCGTCCAGTCCGATCGACATTAAATCTCGCTCCCGCCGAATCCCCGCGCATCACGTCGAAAGGTTAGCGCAGATGTCCGCCGCCCGGAAATGTGGAAGCGGGGCGCGGGCGCCGGCTCAGTGCGTCCGGGCGGCCTGGGCCCGTTCGGCGTCCGATTGCACACGCCAGCGATAGACCGCCCGTTCGGCCGCGCTTTTGGCGATGCTGTCGAACAGCGCAAGCGCTTCGCGGACATCGTCGGCGTCCACGATCTTGCCGTCCGGCGTGGCGCGGCGGCTCAACAGGTAGAGCGGCGCGAAGTCGCTCTTATGGACGCCGCAGGCGCGGCAGAGGACGGTCAACCTGCGGCCATCGCGTTCGGTCAGGATCGCGTGGATCAATCGTGGCGACAGACCGGAAAACCGGACCATCGCGGCTTCGAAGTGCGGCCACTCGTGCCGACGGAGCGTATCGATCATCTGCCGGACGTCGCGGCGACGCCCGGACTTGTCGTCGCCCACGGCGCTGGACGTTCTGACGAGTTCCTTCGCGGCGTCCTCGACAGCGCGTTCGGCGACGTCGCCCACTTCGCTCGGATCGAACCCGCCGCGCGCCGCCAGCCGTTCCTGAAGCTCTTCGGAAACGAAGGCGGAGAGTTTCAGCGCAAGGTGGGGCGAAAGTTCAGATCGGACGGAAAGGGGCGCATGATAGGACTCGATCGTCCGGGCGCCCTCCACCAGACGTTCCATCCCGGCTTCCGAGATATGCGCTTCGGCGTTATGTAGCAGGCAGACGATCGCTTCCTGGTCCTCGGACTCGATCAGCGCGTCGGATACCGTCTCCGACAAGCCCGGGCGCATGGCGATCGCAATACGATGGCCGGTGGCCCGTTCGATCACGAGCCGGGCCAATTCCTCGTCTTCGATGATCGGGCTTTCGGCGAGGATCGGGAAGGCGACTTCGATGTCGTCGCCCGCGAGGGCCAGTATCACGTCACGGGGCGCGGCCGCCGAAGCCGCGAGGTTGGCGGCGAGCGCAGTCCGGACCGATCGTTCGACGTCCCGGATCAGCGTACGCAAGATGTCGGCGGCGAGCGCTTCTTCCTCGGCGGTCAGTTCGGCGCCGCGAAGCGCGACCATCTTCGCAACCATCGTCGCCAGCGCTTCACGGCCGGCGCGCGAACGATCTCGGGCAAGCGCGAGCATCTGCGCGCCATCGACTGCGGCGGGCAGGCTCCGCTTCAGGCCCGGTTCGCGGCGTGCTTCCTGCGACATGCGATCCTGCCAAAGGCGACAAAGTAACGCGGCGCCGCCGGACTCCGGCCTTGTCGCGTGTCAGGTTGAACGGTAGATCGCTCGAATTGAAATTAAGTTAAGCATGTAATTCGACGCGAGGCAGATCGCGCTTTCCGCCTTTAGAGGTGGACGCCGCGCCGGCCGGCCAGATCCTGGACGAACTGCCAGGCGACGCGGCCCGAGCGGGCGCCGCGGGTCGTCGCCCATTCCAACGCCGCACGGCGGAGCGCATCCGGGTCGTCGGTCGGGATGTCGTAAGCGGCCACATAGCCCCGCACCATTTCCAGATAGGTGTCCTGGCTGCAGCTGTGAAAGCCGAGCCACAGACCGAAACGATCGGAAAGCGAGACCTTCTCCTCGATCGCCTCGCTCGGATTGATCGCCGTCGAGCGTTCGTTTTCGATCATATCGCGCGGCATCAGGTGGCGGCGGTTCGAGGTCGCGTAGAACAGAACGTTTTTCGGACGTCCCTCGAGCCCGCCTTCGAGCACCGCCTTCAAGGACTTGTAGCTGGCGTCGCCGGCGTCGAACGACAGATCGTCGCAAAAAATGATGCAACGCCGGTCACTTGCCTGCACCTGGCGGAGCAGCGTCGGCAGGCTCTCGATGTCCTCCCGGTGAATTTCGATCAGGATCAGAGGGGCTTCGCCCTCGGCGCGCGCCGCATTGACGCTGGCGTGCGCCGCCTTGACCAGCGAGCTCTTCCCCATGCCGCGCGCGCCCCAAAGCAGGGCGTTGTTGGCGGGAAGGCCGGCCGCGAACCGACGGGTGTTGTCGAGGAGAATGTCGCGGGCCTGGTCGACGCCCTGCAGCAGCTCGAGCTCGACCCGGGCGACCTTGGGCACAGGCGTCAGGGACGCCGTTTCGGACTGCCAGACGAAGGCGTCCGCGACGTCCAGCGCCGTCGCAACCGGGGGCGGCGGCGACAGCCGCTCGAGCGCGGCGGCGATGCGGTCGAGCAATGGGCGAAGTTCTGCGTCGGACATGGGACTCGTCTGTCTGGGAAATCGGCCGGCTATCACATTGCGACGCCGCGGGCGCTTTGATAGGTTCGCTTCCGGCCGGCCGCAAGTGTCGGCCGGGCGCTTGGGGAGGCGTCGTCAGGGGCCGCAAGGCCGCCATCTCGCATGAGGAGCCGGCATAAATGGCAGAGACGTCGGATATCCAGAATCTGCTGGATTTCATCGACGAGCCGGCGCTCGGCTACTATGAATTCCGCAATCTTCACCTGCAGCGTTCGCCGCCGCCGACGCGCCACGTCCGCACGACGCCGACCGTGGCGGAAACGCCGGACGCGGCCGCGGTCGAGACGAGGACGGTCGAGACGACGACGGTCGAGACCGAACCCGTGACAGCGGTCGATCCGGTTCCGGAAGCCATGCCAGAACCGGCGCCCGAGCCGGAGCCGCCGCCGCCGACGGTTGCGGCGACGCCGGTGGACGATACGCCGCCGGCCGCGACAGGCGCGCCGGCATGGACGCCGCCGCCGGCGTTCGGGCAAGGCGGCGTCTATGGCTCCATGGACTCCCGTGGTTACGGGCAGGTGGTGTCGGGCGCGAAGATCGGTGGCGTCGCGGCGGCGACGGCTGCGGCGGGGCCAGCGGCGGAGAGCGCGGCGGGCGCCGCGGTGTCCGCATCCGCCGCGGCGGCGGAGGCCGAGGCGGCCGCCGAAGACATGACCGCCGTCGCAGCCGAAGCGGCGGCGGAGGCCGAGACGCCGATGGAACCAGCGGAACCGTCCGGGCGGGAGGCGGCGCAGGCCGCGATTGCAGCCGCTGCGGCGGCTGCGGCCGAAGCCAGCGCCGACGCGGCGGACGTCGCCTCGGTTGCGGCGGAAGATGCGTCTGCGGCGGCGACGACAGCTGCGGAAACCGTTGAAGAGGCAGCGGATGAGGCGGACGAACGCAGCCTCGCCGACCTGTTCAAGCGCCTCTAGGGCGCGCGTTGGGTTTAATTCGCCCGCCAATGATTTGGCGGGTTAATAATTGGTTGATTTCGGCTATAAAGGGCCGAATCGTTTAACAGGCACGCATGGACACGCAGGGGGCGCTGCGGCGGTCGGCGGGATGCGCTGGGGGTGGTTGCCGATATGAACGCGGTCGAACGTCGCGCGCGCAGAGAATCTCGATCCGCGCCATTCTTCGTCTGGATCCTGATCCTGCTCGCCTGTATCCCGCTGGCCATGGTGGTTTCGGCCAAGCTCGACGCATGGTCGCAGTTCCTGTTCATGATCTTCACGATCGTCGTTTTCATCGTGCTGAACCTGTTCAAGTCGCGCACGATCACGATCATTCTCGTCGTGTTGTCGGCGACGGTTTCGACCCGATATTTGTATTGGCGTCTGACCGAGACGCTGCAGTTCGAAACGTTGGCCGAAATGTTCCTCGGAACCGGCCTGTTTCTGGCTGAGGTTTATGCCTTCATCGTGCTGCTGTTGGGATTCGTGCAGTCGATCTGGCCGTATCGACGTCGGCCGGTGCCGATGCCGGAGAACGTCGCCGAATGGCCGCTGGTCGACGTCTACATCCCGACCTACAACGAGTCGTTGAGCGTCGTCAGCAACACCGTGCTCGGCGCGATGGCGATGGACTATCCGGCGGATCGCTTTCGCGTCTATCTCCTGGACGACGGCCGCCGGCCGGAGTTCGAGGCGTTCGCGCAGGAAGTCGGCTGCGGCTACCTCACCCGTAACGACAATCGGCACGCCAAGGCGGGCAACCTGAACAGCGCGCTCGCCCGGACCGACGGGGAACTGATCGCGATATTCGACTCGGATCACGTGCCGACCCGCGCCTTCCTGCAGATGACCGTCGGGGCGTTCGTCGAGAATGCGAACCTGGCGCTGGTGCAGACGCCGCACCATTTCTACTCGCCCGACCCGTTCGAGCGGAACGTGTCCGGCCTCCAGTCCGTCCCGAACGAAGGCCAGTTGTTCTATGGTCTCATTCAGGAGGGCAACGACTTCTGGAACGCGGCGTTCTTCTGCGGTTCCTGCGCCGTCATCCGGCGCGAGGCCCTGAACTCCATAGACGGCTTCGCGACCGAAACGGTGACGGAGGATGCCCATACCGCCCTGAAGCTTCACCGGGACGGCTGGGAATCGGCCTACCTGCGCCTGCCGATGGCCGCCGGGCTCGCGACCGAGCGCCTGGCGTTGCACATCGGCCAGCGCATGCGCTGGGCGCGCGGGATGACCCAGATCTTTCGGCTGGACAATCCGCTGTTCGGCCGCGGCCTGACGCTGGCGCAACGCCTCTGTTACCTGAACGCGATGATGCATTTCTTCTTCGCGCTGCCGCGCTTCGTCTTTTTGACGGCGCCGCTGGCCTACCTGCTGTTCGCGCAGAACATCATCACGTCGACGTGGCAGTTGATCTTCCTCTATGCGTTCCCGCATCTGGTGCATTCGATCTTCACGAACTCGCGCCTGCAGTCGAAGCACCGCTACACCTTCTGGGGCGAGATCTACGAGAGCGTGCTGTCGTTCCACATTCTGCGGCCGACCCTGCTGACCTTGGTCAATCCGCGGCGCGGTTCGTTCAACGTGACGGAGAAGGGCGGCCTGCTGCCGCAGGGCTATTTCGACAGCTCGCGGGTGCTGCCGCACATCATTCTCGCCGGCTTTCTGATCCTCGGCCTGCTGCTCGGTTTCGTGCGCATCGCGCTGAACGAAACCGGCTCCCCGTTCCTGGATCAGATCGACACCGGCGTGATCGTGTTGAACATGGTCTGGGCGACCTTCAACCTGATCATGGTTCTGGCCGCGATTTCGGTCGCGCGGGAGCGTCGACAGGTCCGGGAGCACGTGCGCATTCCGATCAATCTGGAAACGCGTCTCGTCTTCGCGGACGGGCATCAGTTCGAAACGCGGTCGGTCGACATGTCGATGGGCGGCGCCTTGTTCGACGTTCCGGACATCGGACATCATGGGCCCGGGGAAAAAGTGCGGCTCGAGGTGTCGACGGGGTCGGAAACACTGCCTGTCATCGGCGACATCGTCGGGATTTCCGACGGGCGGATGCGGGTGCGGTTCAATGAAGGCACGCTCGCGCAGCAGCGGAACCTGGTCCGCTTGATTTTTGGCCGCGCGGATGCGTGGCTGGACTG
>DAINCG010000041.1:13892-15162 GCA_036732525.1 Pseudomonadota bacterium
ACCACAAGCCCGATTCGATGTGGCGGTCTCTGGGGGCGATCTTTAGGGGTATTGGCGGCATGATCTTCGGTTCTCGGGATGGGCGTTCGCGCTCGCGTCGTTCGCAGGCCGCCGCCGTGGCGCTGGCGGCTGGCATCGGTCTCCTGGCGGCAGGGACGCCGGACGCGTCCTGGGCGCAGGCCGGCAGCGGCCAGGGCGGGCAGTTGACCCCGCCGCCGCCGCCGAGCGGTCGCGCCGTGCTGCAGCAGCCGCTGACGCCGCCGCCGCCGCTTGGCGCGCAGCAACAGCAGTCCGGGGAGCAGCCGCAGTTCGGCGCGCCGCCGCCGGTAAACGCGCAGCAGCAGCAGACGGCCCCGCAGCCGCAGTTCGGCGCGCCGCCGCCGGGCGGTTTCGCACAGCCAGCCCCGCAACAGCCGCGCGGCGCGCAGCAGCAGGGCGGCGTTTACGTGAAGGGTCAGCCGGACGGCGTGCCGGGCCAGGATCGTCCGTCGGAGCCGTTGCTGCAGGTCGTTCCGAACACGCAGCTCGAGGGCGAACCTGTCGTCCTTCTGCCGTTCGACGCGCCGGTCATCCCGCCCGGACCGCTCGAGCCGCAACCCGGCGGCAGCGTCGAGACCGCGTCTCTTTCCCAATATAACGTGGAGCCGAGCGTCGAGCTGATCTCGGTGAAGGGCATCCGCTACATTCCCTTCACCCTGCGCAAGGATCAGGTGGTCGATCAGGCGCGCCTGACGCTGAATTTCAGCTACTCGCCGTCGCTCATTCCAGAGCTCAGCAATCTGTCCGTCTTCCTCAACGATTCACCGATCGGCCGCCTTCGTCTGCTGCGGTCCTACGCCGGCGGCATCACGGTGGAGCTGCCGATCAACGCGGCGCTCTTCAAGGAAGAGAACGTGCTGCTCTTCCAGTCGGACAAGCACTACACGATCGACTGCGAGGACCCCGTCTACAAGACGCTCTGGCTGCGCATCAATTCCGAAGCCTCGAAACTCGAGATGGCGATCCGGCCGCTGCCGCTGGTCGATGACCTGTCGGTCCTGCCGCGTCCCTTCGTCGGATTGGTCGGTAAAGCCAATGCGCGTCGACGAGTTCGACTACGATCCGGAGCCGCTGACCTTCCTGCTGCCGCCCAATCCGTCGGACGGCGTGCTGCAGGCGGCGGGCATCGTCGCATCCTACTTCGGCGACGCCGCGCGCCGGCACGGCTTGAAGATCGAAGCGCGGTTCGGCGGACTGGACGCCGGAAACGCCGTGGTGTTCGCGTCCGGCG
>DAINCG010000041.1:15202-17393 GCA_036732525.1 Pseudomonadota bacterium
GGCGGCGCCGCGCCGCAGCAGCTCGATCTCGGCGCGGCCGCCGGCCGCAACCAGATCTCGTTGCTGGCCAACCCGTTCGACCCGACCGGGTCCAAGGTCCTGGTCGTTGCGGGCGCCAATGACGAAGGCATCGTGGCTGCGGCGCAGCATCTGGCGTTGGCGGGCCGCGGTCCCGGCCTGCGTGGCGCGACAGTGCAGGTGAATTCGCCGCCGACGTTGAAGGAGCACAAGCCCGACGACGCGTCGCGTTGGATTCCGCTCGATCGGCAGGTTTCGCTCGGCGAACTCGTGCGCCGGCCGGAGAATCTGCAGGGCGTGGGCGTGTCCGGCTTCATTGCGGCGCCGTTCATCATGCCGCCGCGCAAGCTGCCCGACGAACAGGGCGGGCCGAAGGTGCGGATGGAGTATGACTATCCGGACGCGCCGTTCCTGGATCAGGACAATTCCCGGGTCGACGTGCTGCTGACCAACCGCTACGTGAAGACGCTGCCGCTGAAGCCGGCCGAAGCTGTCGATCGCCTGTCGGAGGTGTTCCGCGGCGAGACGGACGAGGAGGGGCGCGCCGTCGTCCGGCTGGATCCGTCGATCGTGACGTCGCCGCGCAATGAACTGCAATTCTTCTACAATATGTTCCCGAAGCTCGGGAAATGCGAAGGCACGCTGCCGGATGAAATGAAGTTCCGCGTGCAGCCGTCCACCACGATCGATTTCAGCGATAGCATCCACTACACGCCGCTGCCCGACATCTCCTATTTCGCATCGGTCGGATATCCGTTCACGCGGATGGCGGACTTGAGCGAGACGGTGGTCGTCGTTCCGGCGAGCGCGAACGAGGCGGAAACCACCGCCTATCTGGAGCTGATGTCGCTTATCGGCGAATCGACGGGCGACCCCGCAACGCAGGTTGTCGTGACGCGGCCGGAAGGTCTGGCGAACCATCCGGACAAGGATGTGTTGATCGTCGGCGCGTGGCGCAATGTGCAGGGCGCGATCCGCCCGTGGGGGCGGGGCGGCGCCTTCCGCTTCGAGGACGGCGGCGTACGGATCGCCTCTGTCGGCACCGCGGAAGCGATGCGCTACTTCGTGTCGGGCGCGACCGACCCTTCGGAAGAACGAGAGCGCGCGGCGTCCGTCCTGGTGTCGCAAGGCCAGAACTTCTCCGGTCTGGTCAGCTTCGAGCGGCCGGACGCTGCGGGACGGACCGTGGTCGTCGTCGCCGGATCGACGCCCGAGGAGACGATGACGCTGGTCGAGCGCATCCGCGATCCGAAGCTGGCGCCGTCGTTCAAGGGCGATCTCGTCCGGATGGACGTGAATGGCGTGACCAGCTACGCGGTCGGTCCGCAGTTCACGGTCTATTCCATCCCGTTCTGGCAGCGCCTGCGGTGGTACTTCGCCGATCGGCCGTTGCTGCTGATCGCGCTGCTGGTCGTGGGCGTTGCGCTCTTGTCGATGATCTTGGTCTGGCTGCTGCAGCGGATTTCCGCCGCGCGGGCCAGCGACGCGCGCCGCGATTAGAGCGGGCGTCAGGTTTGCCCCCAGTGGCGGGGTTGGAGGTCTGAATGCTGCGTCAACATGCTCGCGCGCTTTCCGCCGGGGTCGCCCTCAGCGTGCTGTTTGCCGGGCCCGCATTCGGCCAGGCCGGCGCCGGCCCCGGCGCGCCGGATGCGCCCGCCCCGGCGGCCGACGCGACGCTTGGCGCGCCGGCGGCGGACACGACGCTCGCGGCGCCAGCGGTCGTCGATCTGTCGGTGCAGCCCGGCGGCGTCGTCGATCGTTTGTTGCAGAATGCGCGGCACAATATCCGGAACGGCCGCGCCGACCTCGCCTATAGCCAGTTGGACCGGGCGCTCCAGGCCGCGCCGAACAATCCGGACGCCATGCTGCTGTATGTCGTGGCCTACGCGTCGGACAATCGGCCGGGCGAAGCGCAAGCCGCGTTCCAGCGGCTGCAGGCCGCGCATCCGACCGACGTCGATCGGCTGTCGCTCGCCCAGGAGGCGATCGCGACCGGCGGCAACGATGCCGCGCGGATCGCGGCGGGTGTGTTCTGCGCGGCGCTGGCGCGGCTGACCGCGCCGGTCTCCGGCACGATCACGCTGGACGGCAAGCCGCTCGACGATCTGCCCGAAAGCCTGACCGGACGGCGCGTCGCCTATGTCGATGCCGGTCAGTTTTTTCCCTCCGGCAC
>DAINCG010000042.1:0-7874 GCA_036732525.1 Pseudomonadota bacterium
ACGAGCGTCTGCCCGCCAAGGCTGGAGCCGCCGGTGCCGAGCACCACGACCGTCGCCGCGCCTGCGCGGATGCGGTCGGCTTCCGCCTGGATGCCGACGATGTCGGCGTCCCGGTCCGCGACGGCGAGCATCGCCGCCTTGCCGCTTTTCCGGTCGGCCGCGAGAGCGGCGAGCGCGGGCGCGACGCGCTCCGACCAGGCGGCGAGCTGCGCCGGCTCCAGCCCATGCGCGCCGACGGCGCCGCCCAGATCCTGCAGGTAGGGGAGGTTTGCGTCCGTCATCAGTCGTCGTCCATCACCGCGACCGGCTGCCAGGCTTCGAGCCCTTCCGGCGCGCCGGCGACGGCGATCACCAGACGTGACGGGTCAAACAGCCTGCGGGCGACCTGTTTCGCTTCGTCCAATGTGACCGCGTCCAGGAGAGCGGCGCGGCGGTCGAGATAGTCCTTCGGCAGATCGTTATAGCGAAGGGCCAGCAGCGCCCCTGCGATGGCGCTCGCGGAATCGAGCGCCAAGGGCAAAGAGCCGATGACATAGGCCTTGGCGTCCGCAAGCTCGGTGGCCGTCGGGCCTTCTTCCGCCATCCGCCGCCATTCGTGCTCGATCACCTCGACGGTCTCGGCCACGGTCGAATTGTTGGTCGAAGCGGAACCCAGGATCAGCGACGCCGCCTCCAACTCCGTCAGCCCGGCGTTGATGCCGTAGACGAGGCCGCGCTTCTCGCGCACCTCCTCCATCAGCCGGGCCCCGAAGCCGCCGCCCATGATCTCCGTCAGCAAGGCGGCGGCGCGCCAGTCCGGGTCCGCGCGCGGCACCCCCGGCCCGCCGAAAACGATCGTCGACTGCGCCGCCGGCATGGCGGCGAGCAGGCGGAGCGACTGTTGCGGCAGCGAAACCGGGCCGACGTCCGCCGGCGCGCCGGACGCCTGCTCCGGCAGCGCGCCGAAGGCGCGTCGCATCGCCTCGGCGAGCCGTGGCGCATCGATGTCGCCGGCGGCCGTGACCAGCAGGCGGTCCCGACCGAAGCTGCCTTCGCGGAATGCGCGGAGGTCGTCGGCCGAGATGTCCGACAACGTCGCCACCCGGCCCCTGACCGAACGGGAATAGGGATGGTTGGCGAAGGCGGTTTCGAGGAAGGCGCGATAGGCGCGACGGGCCGGCTGCTCCCGCGCGCTTTCGAGAGAGGCGATCTGCGCGGCGCGGGCGCGCTCCAAGGCGGCGGCGTCGAACCGGGGAGCCGACAGCGCCAAGCCCAGCAGGTCGGCGGCCGGGAGCAGATTCTCGGACAATGTGTAGAGCGTGCCGGAAATGCCGTCCTGCGTCGCGTCGAAGCTGATGCTGGCGGATAGATCGGCCAGACGCTTCTTGAAGGCGGTATCGTCGTACTCGCCCGCGCCTTCCGTCAAAAGGTCGGCGAGCATCCTGGCCCGCCCCTGCACGGCGGGCGGATCCATCGCGGCGCCGCCCTCCATCCGGAAAGCGATCGCGGCGACCGGCACGACGGCGTCGGACGCGAGCCACGCCTTGACGCCGGCGGCCTCAACCTCGACCACGTCGATGGCGCGCGCGGGCGTCGCTGCAAGAAACGCAGCGACGAGCAATGTCGCGCCGGCGGCGATCAGATGATTGAGGCGGCTCACGACGGCGGCTCGTCCTTCGGCAGCAGCCAGCCGGTCGCGGACCAGTTCTCGCGCAAGAGCGCCTTGGCCGCCGCATCGACATCGGCCTTCGTGACGCCGCGAATGCGTTCGGGCCAGGCTTCGATGTCGGCGACCGTGCCGCCGGTGGCAAGCGCCTCGCCGATGATGCGCGCCGGTCCATCGAGGCTGTCCCGGGCGAAAACCGCCTGCGCGACCAGCCTGCGCTTGGCGTCCGCCACCTCTTCCTCGGTTGCGCCCGACTTCAGGAAGTCCGCGATCTCTGCGTCGAATGCGGCTTCGAGCGTCGCCATGTCGACGCCTTCCGCCGGCAAGCCGTAGAGGCCGGCGGAGCCATAGTCCCTGCCGCTGCCGTCATACCAGAACGACACCGCAAGCGCCTTGCCGCTGTCCTTGACCAGCGCCTTGTGCAGGCGGCCGGTTTCGCCGTCCAGAATCTCCGCCAGAACGTCCATGGCGTAGGGTTCGGGCGCGGCGCCGCGATAGGCGGGCGCGACGTAGAGCCGGCGCCAGTTCGGCTGCCGGACGCGGGCGTCTTTCAGCACGACCCGGCGCGGCGCGCGCTGCTCCGGCTCCATCCGATATGGGCGTTCGGGCAGGCTTCCGGCCGGGATCTTGCCGTAGGTCGCTTCGGCCAGACGGAGCGCCGCCGCGGGCGTGACGTCGCCCGAGACGACGACGATCGCGTTGTTCGGCATGTACCAGCGCCGATAGAACTCCAGCGCGTGGTTGAAGTTCAGGCGTTCGATCTCCGCCTGCCAGCCGATGATCGGCCGGCGGTAAGGATGGCTGAGGAAGAGCACCGCGTTGACCGCTTCGCCGAGCACGCTGGACGGCCGGCTCTCGACCCGCGAAAGACGCTCCTCCAGAACGACGTCCCGTTCCGCCGCCGTCACCGACTCGTCCAGCTTGAGGCCGGTCATGCGGTCGGCTTCCATTTCCATCACCATGCCGAGCTTGTCGGCGGCGATGATCTGGAAATAGCCGGTGTAGTCCCGCGTCGTGAACGCGTTGTCGCGTCCGCCGCTCTGCGCGACCTTGCGCGAGAACTCGCCGGGCTCGAGCTTGTCCGTGCCCTTGAACATCAGGTGTTCGAGGAAGTGCGCGAGGCCGGTCTTGCCCGCGACCTCGTCGATGGCCCCGACCTTGTAGAAGACGAAGTGCGCGACGGCCGGCCGGCGGTGATCCTCGATCACCACCAGTTCCAGACCGTTCGACAGGACGAAGCGGGTCGGATCGAAGACCTTCGCGGCGGCGACGCCCGGCAGCGCCGACAGCACGAGCGCCAGAAGCGCGACGCGCGCGACGAGCGCGCCCAAAATCCGGCGCATCAGAACAATTTTATCCCGGAGAAGCCGGACGACAGCCGCTCGACCCGGATTTCAGGGGTCTCGCCCTGGGTCACCGACTGGCCGAGCGCTTGGTTCTCGTTGATGCGCCGAGCCTCCGCGTCCGCGTCGACGATGACGCCGGGCGGGTTCAGGGTTCGCCAGAACATCATGCGTTCCACGATATTCCGGTCGTCTGCGGCGAGCACGCGCGCCTCCTCGTCGACGCGCCGGCGGATATTGGGATCCGTATTCGTCGCGTTCAGCCGCCCGAGCAGGGCGCGCTCGCCCGGATCGCTCGGCAGCGGCGCGGTCGTATTCGACGCGACGAGCGTGCCGGAGGGCGACGGGGCCGCCGCGATCAGGCGGTGGTCGTCGATCGCGCCGAGCGGCTCGGCGACCCGGCCGGCGACGAAGCTGTAGCTGGCGGGCTGCACGGGCGCCGACGCAGTCGTCAGCGCCGTCGCCGCGGCCGTCTGCGCCCGCGTCGCGCCAGGGGAGCCGCTGACCAGGAGCGCGCGCGCCTGGTCGCGCTGTTCCAGCCGGCCGTCGCCGACTTCGCCGGGCTTCGGCGGCCGAAGATTGAAATTGGGCGGCAGGCTGAGCGGCGCGTTCCGCACGACCGCGAACTCGTCCGGCGCTTTCTTGGCGAGGCCGAGGTCATCCTTCAAACCGCCGCAGCCGGACGCCGTCAACCCGATCAGAGCGACGGCAATGAAGCGTGCGTCAAATCGCATGATCGCCAATCCTCCCCTGGGTTTCTCTATGTCTATGATGTAGTCGATGCTGGGCGGGGCCACAAGGAATCGATGAGGATAAGGCCGACTCCGCAGGTGATCGCCGTATCGGCGATATTGAACACCGGAAAGCTCCACGCGCCGTAGAACACATGGATGAAATCGATCACCGCGCCATAAATGCCGCGGTCGATCGCGTTGCCGACCGCGCCGCCCACGATAAGTCCATAACCCGCGGCTTCGACCGAAGTTCCCGACTTCGTCATCAGCCGGAGCAGCACGGCCGAAATGGCGAGCGACAACAGGATGAAAGCCCAGGCCGGCACGCCGCCGGCGCCGAAGAAGCCGAAGCTGACGCCCCGGTTCCAGGCGAGCGTCAACTCCAGCACCGGCAGCAGGCGAACCGGCGCGAGGTGCGAAAAGGCGTCGAGCGCAACCTGCTTGGTCGCCTGGTCGACGGCCAGGGCGACGACGAGCGCGACGGCGCCGAGCCGCGACGGCGTCATGCGGCGGCTTCGTCAGCCGGCGGCAATGTGTCGACGACGTCGGCGCAGCGCCCGCAGAGCGTGGGATGCGCGCTCGACGCCCCGACGTCCGGCAGCTTCCGCCAACAGCGATCGCACTTCTCCGCCGCCGCGGGGCGCGGTTCGACCGCGACGCCCGGCGCTTCGGAAACGCGATAGGCGTCCGGCGGCCCGTCGCCGAGCTTCAACTCGATCGCTGAGGCGATGACGACTTCCGCCATGTCGACGCCTTCGAGCGCCGCCATGCGCTCCGCCGAGAGCCAGACGACCGGCGCCGCATCCAGGCTGCTGCGGATGCGCTTCTCCGCCCGCTCCACCTCCAGCGCGCCGGTGACGACGCGGCGGATGTCGCGGATGCGCGCCCAGCGCTGGGCGAGCTTCTCGTCGCGCCACGCGGCCGGCGTTTCGGGGAAGGTCTGGCGGTGGACGCTCTCGCCCTCCGCATCGCCGCGCCGCGCGAGCCAGGCCTCTTCCGCCGTGAAGCAGAGCACCGGCGCCAGCCAGGTCACGAGCCGCTCGAAGATCGCGTCCATGACCGTCCGGTTGGCCCGCCGGGCCACGCTTTCCGGATGGTCGCAGTAGAGCGTGTCCTTGCGGATGTCGAAATAGAAGGCAGAGAGGTCGACCGCACAGAAATTGTGCAACGCGGTCCAGAGCCCGTGATAGTCGTAGTCCTGGATCGCCTTCCGGACCAGCGCGTCCATCTCCGCCAGCCGGTGCAGCGCCCAGCGGTCAAGCTCCGGCATCTCCGCGGCCGGGATGCGTTCCTTCTCCTCGAAGCCGGCGAGCGCGCCCAGGAGGTAGCGCAGCGTGTTGCGCACCCGGCGATAGAGATCGGCCTGATGCTTCAGGATTTCCGGCCCGATGCGCAGGTCTTCCGCGTAGTTCGAGGAGACGACCCAGATGCGCAGGATGTCCGCGCCGTATTGGTCCATCACGTCCTGGGGCGCGGTGACGTTGCCCAAGGACTTGGACATCTTGCGGCCCTGCTCGTCGAGCACGAAGCCGTGCGTCAGGACGGCGTCATAGGGCGCGCGGCCGCGCGTGCCGGAGCTTTCCAGCAGCGAGGAATGGAACCAGCCGCGATGCTGGTCCGAGCCTTCGAGATAGAGGTCGGCCGGCCAGCGGAGGTCGTCCCGGTCTTCCAGCACGAAAGCGTGGGTCGAGCCCGACTCGAACCAGACCTCCACGATATCCCGGACCTGCTCGTAGTCCTTCGGATCGTAGGCGTTGCCTAGGAAGCGTTCCGGCGGCGAGGCGAACCAGGCGTCGCCGCCCTCCGTCTCGAACGCGGCGACGATGCGGTCGAACACCGCCTGATCGCGCAGGATCTCGCCGGTCTCGATATGCACGAACAGCGGGATCGGCACGCCCCAGGCGCGCTGGCGGGAAATGCACCAGTCCGGCCGCTGCTCGACCATCGAATAGAGCCGGTTGCGGCCCTGCGGCGGCACGAAGCGCGTGTCGTCGATCGCCTTCAGCGCCGACTTGCGCAGGTCGTTCGTCTCCATGGAGATGAACCACTGCGCGGTGTTCCGGAAGATCAGCGGCGCCTTGGAGCGCCAGGAGTGCGGATAACTGTGCTTCAGCCGACCGCGCCCGAAGAGCCCGCCGCCCTTCTCTTCGATTGCGACCGCATGCAGCGCCTCGATCACGGCGGCGTTGGCGTCGCCTTCCTTGCCGTTCTGGTCGAGGATGCGCTTGCCCGCGAAGAGCGGCACGAAGTCCCGGAAGGCGCCGTCGGGCGCCACATAGTCCGTGACCTCGAGGCCGTGCTTCTGGCCGAGATAGAAGTCGTCGGCGCCGTGACCCGGCGCGATATGGACGAAGCCGGTGCCGGCGTCCATCGTCACGAAATCGCCGTTCAGCACCGGCGACGGCGTCTCGTAGCCCTGGCCGCGCAGCGGATGGGCCGTAACCGTGCCGAGAAGGTCGGCGCCGGTCATTTCCGCCAGGACCTCATGGCCCTCGACCCGCATCGCCTTGAAGGCGGCGTCGGTCAGGTCCTTCGCCAGCACGATCACCGTGCCGGCCTTGAGGAAGCTCTCCTCCGCCGTCGCCGTCACGCGAATGCGCTGGTAGACGGCCTCCTCGGCCGCCGCGATGGCGCGGTTGGAGGGCAGGGTCCAGGGCGTCGTCGTCCAGATGACGATGCAGTCGCCGGCCTCCAGCCTGCTCTTCGGCCCGGCCTCGACCACGGGGAAGCCGACATGCACCGTCGGCGAGACGTGGTCCTCGTATTCCACCTCCGCGTCGGCGAGCGCCGTCTTCTCGACGACCGACCACATCACGGGACGCTGGCCGCGATAGAGGCCGCCGTTCATGGCGAAGCGCGCGATTTCGCCGGCGATGCGCGCCTCCGACGGGAAGTGCATCGTCGCGTAGGGCCGCTTCCAGTCGCCCGTGACGCCGAGGCGCTTGAATTCCTCCGACTGCACGCCGAGCCAGTGCGCGGCGAAGTCCCGGCACTCCTTCCGGAACTCCAGGACCGGCACCGCGTCCTTGTCGAGCCCCTTTTCCCGGTAGCTCTCCTCGACCTTCCATTCGATCGGCAGGCCGTGGCAGTCCCAGCCGGGCACGTAGTTCGCATCGTAGCCCGACATCTGCCAGGCGCGGTTGATGACGTCCTTCAGGATCTTGTTGAGCGCGTGGCCGATGTGCAGATTGCCGTTCGCATAAGGCGGCCCGTCATGCAGGATATAGGGCTCGCGGCCCTTGGAATCCTCGCGCAGGCGCGCGTAGAGGTCCATCGCCTCCCAGCGCGCCAGGATCTCGGGCTCCTTCTTCGGCAGCCCGCCGCGCATCGGGAAATCGGTCTTCGGCAGAAATACGGTGGCGCGATAGTCGTCGCTCATCGGATGTCCGTCAGCCTTGGGTCAGATCGGCGCGCGCCGCCTCCGCATCCGCCGCGATCTGGGCTTTCAGGGCGTCGAAGCTGTCAAACTTCCGTTCCGGCCGAATGAACCGCAGAAGCTGCACGCGGACGCGCTTGTCGTATACATCCCGGTCGAAGTCAAACAGGTGGACTTCCAGGCGTTCGTCGAGCCCGCCCACGGTCGGCCTGCGGCCGAGATTGGCGACGCCGCCGAACCAGTGATCGTCGTCCTCGAACCGCGCTTTCACCGTATAGACGCCGAGCGCCGGCCGGACGAGGTCGCCGAGGTGGATGTTCATCGTCGGGAAGCCGATCGTGCGGCCCCGCTTGTCGCCATGCTGGACGACGCCTTCGATGTCCCAGGGTCGGCCGAGCAGCTCGGCCGCGCGCGCGACGTCGCCGGCGCTGAGCGCATGGCGGATGGCGCTCGACGAGAAGACCATGCCGTCCGGCCCCGCCATCGCCGGGACGGACGTCACGCCGAAGCCGGCGTCGGCGCCGGCCTGCACCAGGAAGGCCGTATCGCCGGCGCGGTCCTTGCCGAAGCGGAAATCCTCCCCGACCGCGACATGCGTCGCGGCGAGCGCATCCTGCAGGATCGTCTGCACGAAGACGTCGGGGGGCTGGTCGGAAAATTCGCGGCTGAACTCGCAGATAGCCATGAAGTCGACCCCGAGCGCTTCGAGCGCCCGCGCCTTGCCGCGCCAGTCCGAGAGGCGGAACGGCGCCGGCGGCGGCGCGAGCACGCTGCGC
>DAINCG010000042.1:7884-10687 GCA_036732525.1 Pseudomonadota bacterium
GGATGCGGCTCGAACGTCACGACGCCCAGGCCGACGCCGCGGGCGCGCGCCGCCGCGGCGGCCGCCTGGATGACCGCGACGTGGCCCTTGTGGACGCCGTCGAAATTGCCGATCGCCACGGCGGCGCCGCGGCGAGCCCCGTGCACGTCGGCCAGGCGCTGGAAGACCTCGATCATGCTGTGTGCGCCCCGCCCCGTCAGCCTTCGCGGGAGGGCGGCATGACGACCGCCTCGCCTTCGACCACGGGCTTGTCCTTGACGAGGCAGGTCGTCGAAAGCGTGACCCGGCGCTTCGCCCGGTCGATGGCGGTCACCTCGCACTTGGCCGTCACCGTATCGCCCGGTCGCACCGGCGCCTTGAACTTCAGCGTCTGCGAGACGTAGATCGCGCCCGGCCCGGGCATGCGCGCGCCGAGCACGGCGGAAATGAAGCTCGCGGTCAAGAGGCCGTGCGCGATGCGGCCCTTGAACGGCGTCGCCGCCGCATATTCGTCGTCCAGATGGACCGGGTTGGTGTCGCCGGAGACGCCCGAATACAGCACGATATCCGCGTCCGTCACGGTTTTGGCGAAGGTCTCCGCATGGCCGCCCGTCAGATCCTCGATGAAATAGCCGCCGGCCGACGCCATCTGCCGCGCCCCTCCCCGTTGAAGCTCCGATCCTGCATACCGCAAGATCGCCGGCAGGGCCATCGCGGGAACGCGGCGGGGCGCCCCCTTCAGTCGGCCGCGCGGTTCATGAACTCGGCCAGGCGGACGTCGAGGTCGGTCACCCCCTCCGCCGAATGGGTCGACAGCGTGACGTCGACCTTGTTGTAGACGTTGAACCATTCCGGATGGTGGTCCATCCGCTCCGCCATCAGCGCGCCCTGGGTCATGAAGGCGAACGCCTGGTTGAAGTTCTTGAACTCGAACGACCGGGAAATCGCCTCGCGGTCTTCCGCCTTCGACCAGCCCTTGAGTTTGCCGAGCGCCGTCTCCAGCTCTTCTGCGGTCAGCTTGTCGGCCATGATATGATCCCTTCTCCGTTTCGGAGCCGCATCCGCATGTCGCCCAAAGAACACCCGCCAAGCCTAGACGACATCGTCGCGATCGCCGAAGCGACAATGGCGGCGCTTCCGGAACGCTTCAAGCAGGCGGTTCGATCCGTGCCGATCCTGGTCGAGGAGTTTCCGAGCGAGGAGATCGAGGCGGAAATGGAGCTCGAAACGCCGTTCGACCTGCTCGGCCTCTACCAGGGCGTCGATCTCGGCTCCAAGAGCACGTTCGACGCCCCGGGCGACATCGACCGCATCTTTCTCTATCGCCGTCCGATCCTGGACTATTGGTGCGAGACGGGCGAGGAGCTGTCCCATGTCGTCGCCCATGTGCTGATCCATGAGATCGGCCATCACCTCGGCCTCTCCGACGCCGACATGGAGGCGATCGAGGCCGGCGCGCGCTAGGCTGGAACGCCGCCAGCCTTCCGGAGCCGGAACAGCAATGCGATCGGTATGACCGCGGCGAACAGCGCCATGGCGAACAGGATCGGGGCGCCGGGGCGGCCGGACACGTCGACGAGCGCGCCGGCCAGCGGCGGGCTTGCCGTCATCACGGCATAGTAGACCGTGAAGAACACGCCCATACCGAGCGCGCGCGCCTCCGGCCGAACCGCTTCGCCCGAAAGCGCCATGATCACGCCGGCGGGCGCCATGCCGATCAAGCCGAACAACAGGCTTGCGACAAGCCCGGCGCCGTCGACGAACAGCAGCGACAGCGCCGCGACCGCGCCCAGCATCCCGACGGTCAGCACGATGTCCGACCGGCGCCACCGATCGGCGATCTGACCGCAGAGAATGCCGGATCCGATCATGACCCAACTGCCGAGGCTGACGATCGCCGCTGCGTCGAACGCGGCTTCGCCCCGGGCTTGCAGCGCCAAGGGCGCGAAACCGAGATAGACGACATAGCCCGCGTTGAAGATGCCCCAGGCCAGTCCCGCCAGACTGGCGAGCACGAGTTCGTCGCGGCTGAGGCCGGCGGACGCCGCCGCACGGCGGGTTTCGGCTTCCGGCGGCGGCCTGTAGACCACGGCGACCGCAAGCGCCGCGAGCGCGCAGTAGGCCGACGCGGCATAAAAGGCCCAACGCCACCCCATCGTCGCCGAGAGCCACTCGTGACCGACCTGGCCCAATGCGATGCCGCAGGGCCAACTCGCCACCAGGACGCTCATCGCGGTCGCGAGTTCCCGGCCGGCGAACCATTCCGCGACCATCTTTGCGAGGTAAACGTTCGCGAAGAGAAAGCCGCCGCCCGCCAGGACCCGTCCGGCGGCGATCGTCCAGTCGTCCGCGCCAAGCCCCGAAACCGCGCCGCCGACGGCAAGCGCGCCCAACCCCAAACCCGCCAGCGCCCCGTCCGGGAGGCGCCGGCCCGCAAACCCCGCAGGCAGCGCCAGGAAGAGGCCCGGCAGCATGAACAGGCCGATCAAGGTTCCGACCTGCCCATAGCCCAGCCCGAACGCCTTGACGAGGTCGTCGCCGACGGACGCGACCGTCTGGAACTGAACGCCGAGCCCGACGCGGACGGCGAACAGCAGGAGCAGGACGCGCCAGCGCATCAGGCCCAGCCGAGCGCCTGCAACGCGACGCCGTCGTTCCAGAGCTTGGTCATGTGGCGAACCTTGTCGCCGTCGAACTCCATGACGTAGGCATAGTCGGTCGCGACCGACTTGCCCGTCGGCGGGTTCGGGCCGCCGGGGCCGGTGTTCGTGCCGAGGAACACGGCGGCGGCGACGACCGCGCGCCGGTCCTCGTCGACGGCGAA
>DAINCG010000042.1:10708-17326 GCA_036732525.1 Pseudomonadota bacterium
CGTCGGGCAGCGGGCCGAGCAGGCCCTTCATCCAGTCGGCATAGGCGGAAAGGCGCGTGACGTCCGCCAGCGCGCCTGACTGGCAGGCGAAGGTGGCGTCGTCATGGCACCACGCCTTGCAGGCTTCCCAGCCCTTGCCGGCGTCGCAGGCTTCGAAAAAATTTTTGGCGGCGATGGCGATGCTCAACGTTCGGTCCTCCCGATTGCGGCGCGCCCATCGCGCCGGACAACTGCGAAGAACGCTACGGCGCGGGCGATCGGCCCGACATCGGCCGTTTGCCGTAATCTGCTGGAGCAGTTGCCGTAAACGCCTCATGCAAGTGCAGTAGGCTGGCCCCGATCGTCGGCTACGCGGACGATCGGGTTTCGCATAGGATGCCGTGGACCTTGAGGAGGCCGCCGTTGCGTGAAGACCGACTGAGCGCCCGGGAGCTCGAAATCGCCCGGGCCTATGCCAACGGCGAGACCTATCGACAGATCGCCGACCGCTATTTCATCGCGCCCTCGACCGTGCGCACCCATGTCGCGACGATCTATCGAAAGCTGGAAGTCTCATCGAAGCTGGAATTGCACCGGATGCTCGAAGGCGATGCGCCGCAGGCGCGCAGCCAGTCCGAGCTGGCGGCGATGATGTCCGAGTTGGCGCTCAGTCTCGAGGAGTCGATCAGCCGGGAAAAGGCGCTCAGCCGTGTCTTGAAAATCATCAGCGCATCTGAAGGAGACATCGACGGCGTGATCGCGTCGGTCTTGGACTACGCGCTGGAGCTTTGCGATGCGGAGTTTGGCATCGTCTTCGACTACAAGCCCCAGAACGTGTTCCGCGCCGCCCATGCCAGGGGCATTCCCAAGGCGTTTCGGGACTGGTTCGACGCCCAAGGCGCGTTCCGAGTCGGCGCAGATACCGGGCTGGGGCGGCTGGCGTCGCGTCAAACTGTCGTCAACATCGTCGATGTCCGTTCCGAGGGCGTCTATAGGTCGGGCGATCCGCTCCGACTCGCTACCGCCGACCTGGGCGGCGCGCGGTCCTTCACCGCGATCCCCATGCAGGCCGGCGATCGCCTTATCGGCGCCTTCACGATCTACCGCCAGCGCGTTCATCCCTTCGACGACCGCTCGCTGCAGCTTGCCAACACTTTCGCGGATCAGAGCGTCATCGCGATCGAAAATGCCCGAATGCTGAGCCGGCTGAGATCGGCGTCGGGCGCGCATGTCTGAATTCGGCGCAGGGCCGCCAATAGAGATCGGCGCGCGCCTATGGTACAAATTCCGCCGCGTCAGACGATGAGAAGCCCGCAATGCCGCTGACCTTCAAGCCCCTGCATCCCCTGTTCGCCGCCGAGGCGGGCCCGGTGTCGCTGAAGGACGCCTTCGACCCGGAAACGCTGGCCGAAATCCGCGGCGGCATGGACCGCTACGCCGTCCTGGTCTTCCGCAATCAGGCCTTCACCGACGAAGAGGAGATGGCCTTCGCCCGCCGGCTCGACGGCGAGCTGCACGCCAAGACGGGGTCGGCGGCGCTCGGCAAGACGCGACTCGGGACGGAGGCCATCGCCGACATCTCGAACGTCGGCGGCGAAGGCGACATTCTGGAGCAGGACGACCGCCGCCGCCTCTATGGCCTCGGCAACCGCCTCTGGCATACCGACGCCTCCTTCCAGGACCCGGCGGGCCGCTACTCCATGCTGCATGCCCGCGTGCTGCCGCCGGTCGGCGCCGACACGCTGTTCGTCGACGAACGCGCCGCCTACGACGCCCTCGACGACGAGATGAAGGCGCGGCTGGAGGGGCTGACCTGCCACCATTCCATCGCCCATTCCCGCCAGACGCTGGGCTTCGAGTTCTCGGCGGAGGAGCTCGAACGGCTGAAAGGGGCCTATCACCCCCTGGTGCGGACCCTGCCGCGCGCCGGCCGCAAGGCGCTCTATCTCGCGTCCCACGCCGGCCGGATCATGGAGATGAGCCTGCCGGAAGGCCGGTTGCTGCTCTGGGAGCTGATGCAGCACGCCGTCCGGCCCGAGTTCGTCTATGCCCATGCCTGGCGGGACGGCGATCTCGTCATCTGGGACAATCGCTGCACCATGCACCGCGCGACGCCCTTCGACGACAAGACGTACCGCCGCGAACTCCGGCGGGTGACGACGCTCGACCTCGAGGAACTGCCAGCGGCCTGACGCCCATGCCCGCCGAACTCGCCGACGCGCCTGCTTCCGCCCCGATCCGGCTCGACGTCCGGGCCGCGACCCCCGCCGACGTCAAGGCGGCCGTCCGCGCGGGCTGCCGCGACTTCGCCAAGCGACCCCTGCTCAGCCTGTTCTTCGGCCTCGTTTTCGCGCTGTTCGGCTTCCTTTTGATCGCGGGCCTGACCGTCTTCGACCAGATCTGGATGGTGATCGCGGCCGGCGTCGGCTTCCCGCTGGTGGCGCCTTTCCTCGCCGCCGGGCTCTACGAGATGTCGCGCCGTCTCGGCCAGGGCGAACGGTTCGGCGCCTCGGACATCTTTCTCGTCGTCTTTCGCCAGCAGCGGCGCGAGCTCGGCTGGATGTCCTTCGTCGTCCTGTTCGTCTTTTGGATCTGGGCCTACCAGATCCGCCTGATCCTCGCGCTGACGCTGCAGAACGTCAGCTTCCGGTCGTTCGAGCACCTCGCCGGGGCGATCTTCACCACGCTCGACGGCATGACCTTCCTCTTCATCGGCACGCTCGTCGGCGCCTTTCTCGCGACCGTGCTCTATTCGATCACCGTGATCGCCATGCCGCTCCTCCTCGACAAAGAGGTCGACTTCGTGACGGCGATGATCACGAGCATCAAGACGGTCCTGAAAAGCCCGGCCGTGATGCTGGGCTGGGGCGCTCTCGTCGGCGCGCTGACGCTGCTTTCAATCGCGCCGGCCTTTATCGGCATCATCATCGCCTTCCCGATCCTCGGCCACACGACCTGGCATCTCTACCAGCGTCTGGTGCAGGAAGCTCCGGGCTAGAGCAGCGGAACGTCAGTCGTCGATGATGGCGACGGCGCGGGTCCAGCCGGCCGAGGCGCGGTGGATCTTGACCGGGAAGCAGACGACCTCGAAACCGTCCGGCGGCAGGGCCTCCAGATTGTGCAGCTTCTCGATGTGGCTGTAGCCAATCTCCCGGCCGGCGCGATGGCCTTCCCAGATCAAATCGGGCGAGCCGCCCTCGGCGATGCGCTGGCGGGTGAAGCTGAACGGCGGGTCCCAGGACCAGCCGTCGGTGCCGACGACGCGCACGCCCTGCTCCAGCATCCAGAGCGTGGCCGCCTTCGACATGCCACAGCCGGCGTCGACATAGTCGTCCTCCCCGTAGCGGCTGCCGGCGCGCGTGTTGACGAGCACGATCTCAAGCGGCTTCAGGACATGCCCGATCCGCGCGAGCTCCGCCGCGACGTCGTCGGGCTGCACGATGTAGCCGTCGGCGAAATGCCGGAAGTCCAGCTTGACGCCCGGATTGTGGAACCATTCGAGCGGCAGTTCGTCGATCCGCTGCGACGGCCGGCCGCCGGGCGTCAGGCGTTCGTCCTGGCGCGAGAAGTAGTGGTACGGCGCGTCGACATGGGTGCCGTTGTGGGTGCTGATCTTCACCCGCTCGACCGCAGCATATTCGCCTTCCGGCAGGGCCTCGACGGGGACGCCCATGTATTCCGCCATGCGCGGCGCGGTCGCGTGGTGATCGAGATATTCGATCTCCGGCAGGCTGTGCGGCGGGTCCGACTTGATGCCGGCCTGCAGCGCGGCCGAAAGATCGATATAGCGGCGTCCCATGTTGTCCCCCCGAATTGGCTGACCGCCCGGTCTCGCGCGCGCGCTCAGACGCTGACGATGTGGCGGTGGCCGAAGAAGGTTGCGTAGCTGCAGCGGTCGCGGACCAGCCGGTGGGTCCCGCGCTCGTAGACGTAAAGGTTCTTCCAGAAGCCCGTCACGGCATAGTGCTCCCCGTCCGGCAGGAGGGTCAGGCCGCAGGGATAGTCGAGGCCCTGTCCGGACGTGTCGATCGCCTGCTTGAGGTCGCCCGTGCGGCCGTCGAAGACCATCACCCGATGGCTCGCCGGGAAGGTCGCGATCGCCTCGCCATGCGTCGCGTCATACTCGATGCTGAGGCCGTGGCGCATGGCGGGGCGCAGCCGGTCGGGCCCCAGGGTCGCGAAGCCGCCGCTGTCGCCCCGGCGCAGCAGCAGGGGCGGAGCGGGCGTGAAGGCCCAGTCCGACGCGCTCGAGAGCTCGCTCTCATAGACGTAGGCCTCCGTCCGCCGAAAGCCCTGGTCGGACCCCGGCGGGCCGAGCGCGGCCTGGATGGCGACGATGGCGTCGCGGTCGGCAAGGCAGATGTGCCTCAGCTCCATCTCGCGGGAGCCGGTCACGTACTTCTCCGCGAGCTTGCCGGACTTGAGGTTCACGATCGTCACCGACGGCTCGACGATGTGGCGCGGCACGCTGTGAGACTGAAAGCCGGCCGGAAAGGTCGAGCCGTAGTTCGCCATCGCCACATGCTCGCCGTCGGCGAGCAGGCGGATTTCGTGCGGGTCGATGCCGTGGCAGGACATGCGCTCGACGACCTTGAGGGATTCGGGATCGCGCAGCGTCACCTGTCCGAAATGGCGATCGGGCTCGCCCCGATAGCCGCCGCTGGGCGCCCGTTCGGTGACCGCGAGCAGCCGGCCGCCGTCGACATAGACGGCGTGGCCGCCGCCGCGCCAGCCGTCGCCCGCCGCCTCGGCGCGCGCGACCATGTCCAGAGTCGCCAGGTCGAACGCCGCCATGCCGGCGTCCTCGAAGCCCGAGAAGAACCCGAGGCGCCCGTCGGGCGAGACGGCGACGTCGTGGCCATTGACCGGAAAGAGCGCCTGTTCGGTCTCACCTTCGGGGCCGACCCGCGTGATCATCCGGACGATGCCGCCATAGTCCTTCGGGACGGCGCGGGCGAGGCGGGGGTGATCGAGGGCGGGCCAGCCGGCGAAATAGGCCCGCGCGATTCGATAGCCCGGCACGAAGACAGCGCCGCTGCGCCGTACGGCCGCCGTCGCCGAGACGCTCACCGGCAAACTCGCCGCGGCGGCCAGGGCCGTCGCCGATTTCAGGAAGGCGCGTCGCCGCATGTCGGCCTCCTCGATTCCGCTTGGGCGCAATCGTGGCCGTCGTGCGCCGGACGCGCAAGCCGTCGCGGCTGTGGAGGCGCCGAAAGGCGGCCGCCTACCAGCGGAAGTTGTCGGCGTAGCTTTTCAGGCGGACGGAGCGCTGGTTCGCGTCGCGGACGACGTAGGGAACGCCTTTTTCCTCGGCGAACGCGATGGCGGCTTCCTTCGTGTCGAAGCGGATCTGCACCTGGCGCCGCGTATCGCCGGACCCGATCCAGCCCATCAGCGGATCGGCGCGCCGCGCTTCGGACGGCTCCCACTCGAAGATCCAGCCGCGCGCCTTGGCCCGGCCCTGCTGCATGGCCGTCCTGGACGGACTATAAATCCGAGCTTTCGCCTCCATCACGCCTTAATGCCCTGAATTGTCGCCAAAAGAGAGTTTGGTGGAGCCAAGGGGAGTCGAACCCCTGACCTCTTGAATGCCATTCAAGCGCTCTCCCAACTGAGCTATGGCCCCACCGCTTCGGCCGCCGGGCGACCGAAGAAGCTTGAATTAGCGTCGTCCGACGGTCAGCGCAAGAGCCCGGCTTCGGGCGCGCTCTGGAGGCCGGGCGACGCGGCGATCAATCCTCGTCGTCCTCGCCAGGCGCGGCGACCTTGGTGAGGTCGTCCTCGTCGTCGAGATCGTCTTCCTCGTCGTCGATCACAGCGTCGTCGTCGCCGTCATTGAGGACGTCCTCCTCCTCTTCGCTGTCATCGACCGCCTCCTTGGGCGCCGGCGCCGGCGCCGCTGCGGGCGGCCGCTTGCCGACGATGAAGGCCTCCAGCGGATGGGCATGCCCGCAATAGGGACACGGCGCGGGATCGCGATTGAGGTCGTAAAACGCTTCGTCGCACTCTAGGCAGATGCGTTTCTTGCCGCGGGCAGAAAGGTCCATCGGCGCTCGCCCTCCGGTTCGGAAAATTCGGCGCCGTCGCGGGTCGGCGACGGGCGGGGCGCGGAATTGCCAGAAAGGCGCCAACCTGTCAAAGAAAAAAGCGCATCTCTCGCGCATTCCGTCGCAGCCAGGAGCCTCCCGCCTCGCCATGTCTCCCCCGTCGTCCCTATCCGGCCGCCTTCAGGCGCGGCCGCAGGCCAGCGGCCTCAAGGGCCGCGTCCGGCCGCCCGGCGACAAATCGATCTCGCACCGCGCGCTCCTGCTGAACGGCCTCGGCGTCACCACCCAGGGCGACCGCATCGGCTACTATAAGGCGGAAGAGGCATGAGCTACGCCGGCGCCGCCGACCTCGGCCGCGAGGCCATCCCGGTCATCGGCATCGCTGCGCGCGCTCGGCGTCGGCGTCGCACGCCGGGAGACTGCGTCCGGCCCCGAATGGACCGTGGACGGCGTCGGCGTTCAGGGCTTCCGGCCGCCGGGCGACGTCCTCGACCTCGGCAACTCCGGCACCGCCGCCCGGCTGCTCGCCGGCGCCATCGCTGGCGCGCCGATCACCGCCTTCCTGACCGGGGACGCAAGCCTGCGCAGCCGG
>DAINCG010000043.1:0-9904 GCA_036732525.1 Pseudomonadota bacterium
GGCCGCAGCCCTCGTCGCCCTGAGCACGGGCTCGATCTCCTTCGCCCAGGCCGCCGCCTTGTCGGCGTTCCGGTTGTAGACCGTGATCTCGTGGCCGCCCTTGACCAGGTGCCCCGCCATCGGGAAGCCCATCACGCCCAGTCCGAGAAATGCCGCTTTCGCCATCCTTGCGCCCTCACCCTTCGATTTTCGTTCCGGCAGCCCGGCTCAGGAAACGAGCCTGTGACCCCCCAACTGCTCCGACAGTTTGTTCCAGACATCGATGTCCGGCGCAAGCAAACCGGGATGGCTGGGGTCCGACGGCCGATAGGGTCCGCCGCTGTCGATCAGCCGGGCGACGCCGCCGGCTTCAGCATGCAGCATGAATCCCGCCGCATGATCCCAAGGCAGCAACCGCGAATAGCAGCCGAAATGCGCCAGCCCGGCGAGTCGCGCCATATGTTCGTGACCGACGCAGCGCGCATTGAAGACGGCGCCGAGATTCTTGCGCCCGCGCGCCCAGAGGCTCTGAAACGCGTCGCGTTCCCGAAAGCGGCGACCGTAAATCGACCCGTTCATCAGCCGAAGGTCGTCCGGCCGATGACAGGAAAGCTTGCGGCCTTCGTACCAGGCCCCCGCGCCCAGAACGCCGGCGAACGTCCGCTCGCCGAACGGATCGTGGATCCAGCCCGCCAGAATTTCGTCCTTGAGGATGAGCGAAACGATGACCGCGCAAAGCGGCATCCCGGCGGCGAAGTTGCCTGTGCCGTCGATCGGGTCGATCACCCAGTGCAGCCGATCGTCCGCCAGCGCCTCGATCGACGCCGCCCCGGCCGCGACCGCTTCCTCGCCGAGCACATCGGCTTCCGGCAGCGCCGCCCGCAATGCCGCGCCAAGCCTGCGCTCGACCGCAAGATCCGCCGACGTCACGAAGTCGCCGGCGGACTTTTCCGTCACCTCGGCGCGGGAGAGCTGGCCAAGCTTCGCTTTCACCTCATCCCGCGCGACCTCTTCGATCAGCCCGGAGATGGCGTCGACGTCAAAATCCGGCGTCATCCGCCCGCTTGCTCGACGATCGCGACATTGGACCAGCGCTTCATGAAGCGATCCACTTCGGCTTTCGGCAGGGAGACCCGCAGGACCATGTCGTCGCCGGCGTTCTCGGCGACCGTCTCATAGCTGACACGGTGGAGCCAGGCGATCGCCTCGCCCTCGCTGCAAGGGATTCGGACGACGATTTCGGAAGCGCCGCGCGCGAGCGTCCCATCGATCATGGCCAGCAGCGCCTCGACGCCCTCGCCGGTCAACGCGGAAACGATGGCGGCGCGGCCCGCGGCGACCTCCGCCGCGACGACCGCGCGATCGGCCGCCGTCGCGGCGTCGGCCTTGTTGTAGACGTTCAGGATCAGCTTCGTGTCCGCGTCGATGCCCAGATCGCGCAGCACGGACCGCACGTCGCTCGCCTGGGCCGCGAACTCCGGGTTCGACAGATCATGCACATGCAGGATCAGATCGGCTTCCGAGACTTCCTCCAGCGTCGCGCGGAACGCTTCGACGAGTTGGGTCGGCAGTTCGGCGATGAAACCGACCGTATCGGACAGGATCGCAGTCCGGCCCGATGGCAGTTCAAGCCCACGCATCGTCGGGTCGAGCGTCGCGAACAACTGGTTGGCGGAATAGACGCCGGCGCCGGTCATGCGGTTGAACAGCGTCGACTTGCCGGCATTGGTGTAGCCGACCAGCGCTACCGTGCGCGCCTCCGACCGGCGGCGCCCGCCACGGTGTTGCGCGCGCGTGCGCCGTACATCCTCAAGCTGGCGCTTGATGCGGTCGATCTGATCGTCGATCTGGCGGCGATCGAGTTCGATCTGCCGCTCGCCGGGGCCGCCGGTGAAGCCGGCGCCGCCGCGCTGCCGTTCCAGATGGGTCCAGGATCGGACCAGACGCGTGCGCTGATAGGAAAGCGCCGCAAGGCTCACCTGCAGAACGCCTTCCCGCGTTCGGGCGCGCTCGCCGAACACCTCCAGGATGAGGCCAGTCCGGTCGAGCACTTTGAGATCGAGCGCGCGCTCAAGATTGCGTTGCTGGGCCGGCGACAGGGCGCCGTCCACGACGAGCAATTCCGCTTCCAGGCCCTCAGCAGTCGCCTTGGTTTCCTCGATCACGCCCTCGCCGAACAGCGTCGCGGCGCGCGGACGCGTGATGCGCACCTCGCGCGCATGCACGACATCCAGCCCGATGCTGCGGGCAAGCGTTCGTCCAGCGACGCGGCCGTTTCGGGCGCCGGGCCGGCGCGCGCCAATTCCGGTCTTAGAACGACTGCACGGGTCGGCTCGTCGTCGCGCGCCGAATCGTACTCATGCCGCAAATCAGTTCGCCTCTTCGGATTCCGACTCCGCAGCTTCCTGAAGATTGATCGGGCTCGACGGCATTACCGTCGAAATCGCATGCTTGTAGACAAGCTGCGAATGCCCATCCCGGCGCAGCATCATGCAAAAATTGTCGAAGGACGTGATGACGCCCTGCAATTTTACGCCGTTGATCAGGAATACGGTGACCGGAAGTTTCTGCTTCCGAACATGGTTCAGGAACACGTCCTGCAGGTTCTGCGATCTTGCGCCGCTCATTTCGTTAGCCATCCTTGCGTCGACCTAGCCCCCATGGGCGGGCAACGTCTTTTTTGTGAAGGTCGTGTATAGCAGTCGCCATCAAAGTTGCGAAGTCACGGACCCTCAAGGGTATGCGTGACATATAGGTCGAACAGCCGCCGCGTCACGGGTCCGACTTCGCCGTCGCCGATGGTGTGGCCGTCGACCTTGACCAGCGGCTTCACGAAGGACGTGGCGCTGGTGACGAACGCTTCCCGCGCGCCGAAGAGCGTCTCCAGATCGAATTTGCTTTCGCTGACGCGCAGTTGCGCGCCTTCGGCAAGCGACTTCACGGCGCCCCGCGTCACGCCGCCCAGGATGTGATGATCGAGCGGATGCGTATGCAGGCCGCCATCGGCGTCGACGATCCAGAGGTTGGACGAGCCCCCTTCCCGCACGGTCCCGTCGTCGCCGATCAGCAAGGCCTCGGCCGCGCCAGCGCGGCGCGCCTTTTCCTTCGCGAGCACGTTCGGCAAGAGGCCGACCGATTTGATGTCGCAACGCCCCCAGCGAACATCCGGGACGGTGATCGCCGTAACGCCGGCGGGCGCCGCCCCCTGTTCCGGCCATGTGCGGCGCTTGGCCGAACAGACCAGCGACGCGCGTGGCTTGGCGGGAAAGAGATGATCGCGCGGCGCCACGCCCCGCGTCGCCTGAATATACAGGAAGCCCTCGACGATCCGGTTGCGACGCACCGTCTCGGCGAGGACCGCCTCCAAGGCGGCGCGGCCGATCGGCGGTTCGATCTCGAGTTCGGCGAGCGACCGATCGAGGCGCGCCAGGTGCGGCTCCCCGTCGACCATGCGGCCACGGCGGACCAGGATCACCTCGTAGACGCCGTCGGAGAATTGGTAGCCGCGATCCTCGACATGGACCGCAGCGCGGTCCGCCGGAACGTAGCGGCCATTGACGTAAACTGTGCGGGGCATGCGCCGCCTCCCGGTCTCAGAAGAATTCGATGCGGACTTCGAACAGCCGCTCGACCTTGCGGACGACGCGCTCTTCGGCGAACAGCACGACCCGGTCGCCTTCGCGGATCGACGCCGTCGGCTTCGGCATTTCGATCTTACCGTCCCTGAGGATCGCCCCGACGATCGCGCCCTCCGGCATGTTGATCTCCGAGATCGTCTTGTTGACGATGGAACTGGTGGCGAGCGCGTCGATCTCCAGCACCTCGCCGAAGCCGTCGCCGATCGAGTGGACCTCGCGCACGCGGCCACGCCGCACATGGCGCAGGATCGTGCTGATGGTGATGTCGCGCGGATTGACCACGACGTCGATGTCGAGCGGGCTGACCAACGTCGAGAACGAGGCGCGGTTGATCAGGGCGATCGTCCGCTCCGTCCCGACGCGTTTGGCCATCAGGGACGCCAGGATGTTCGTCTGGTCGTCATTGGTGACGGTGATCGCCGTATCGCTTGCCTGCGCCCCGGCCTCTTCCAAAATTTCCGGCTCCAGCGCGTCGCCGTTGATCACAATCGCCCCCGGCAGCGCCTGGGCGGCGTTCTCCGCCTGGACCTGATCGCGTTCGATCACCCGGACGGCGAGCGATCCGCTGGTCAGCGCCTCGCCGATCATCAGGCCGATATTGCCGCCGCCGATGATCAGCACCCGGCGGGTCTGCTGGGCTTCGAAGCCGAACGCCGCCATCGCCCGGTCCATGTGGGCGGTCGCTGCAATGAAGTAGACCCGGTCCTTGGGGAAAATCTGATCATTCGGGTCCGGCACGAAGTACCGGTCGCCGCGCGCGATGCCGATCGCCGTGATCTGGAGGTCCGGAAAGAGCGCGGTCAACTGACGGAGCGGAGTGTTGATCACGGGACAGTCGTCGCCGATGCGCACGCCGATAAGGCGCGCCAGACCGTCCATGAGCGGAATCATCTCGAAGGCGCCGGGCGCCGTGACGCGCCGCGTGACGGCGCGCGCGACCTCCGCCTCCGGCGAGATGATGACGTCGATCGGCATGTGGTCGCGCGCGAACATGCTGCGCGAACGTTCCGTCAGATACCCCTGGGTGCGCACCCGCGCGATCTTCTTCGGCACCCCGAAGAGGGAATGCGCCACCTGGCAGGCGACCATGTTGACTTCGTCCGAGACGGTCGCGGCGATCAGCATGTCGGCCTGATCGGCGCCGGCGAGCTCCAGCGTGTTCGGGTCGGCCGCATGGCCGGTCACCGTCTGCACGTCCAAGGAGTCGCCCAGGCGCTGGGCCAGCGTTGCCGACTGGTCGACGACGACGACGTCCATGCCCTCCAGCGCCAACTGGCGCGCGATGCTGACGCCGACCTGGCCTGCGCCGCAAACGACGACGCGCATCAGACGTCCCCGTCGCCGGCGACGCCGATCTGCAAGGACCGAAGCTTCCTGTGGAGCGCCGAACGTTCCATCCCGATCATCTTCGCAGTCTTGGACACATTGCCGCCATAGCGGGCGATCTGCGCGACCAGATAGGTTCGCTCGAACTCTTCGCGCGCGTCCTTCAAGGGCAGATCCATCACTTCGCTCCGTCGCTCGGCGAGCAGGGAACTCGGGTCTTCGCGCAAGATGTCCGGCGGCAGCGCCTCGACGCCGATTTCGTCGTCCGTCTCGCCCGGCGCCATGATCAGCAGCCATTCGATGACATTGCGCAATTGGCGGACATTTCCAGGCCAGGCATGCGCCTGCAACGCCGCGACGGCATGCGCCGACAGCCGACGCCGGGCCTGACCGGCCGCCGCCGCGAGATCGAGGAAATGGTCGATCAGGAGCGGGATGTCCTCGACCCGCGCCGACAGCGGCGGGGCCAGGACCGGCACGACGTTCAGGCGAAAAAACAGGTCCTCGCGAAAATGCCCGTCGCGAACCTGGATCTTCAGGTCCCGCGAGGTCGAGGCGATGACGCGGACATCGACCGAGACGCGCGTCGTGCCGTTGACGGGCGTGAAGGTCTGCTCCTGGACGACCCGCAGCATTTTGGCCTGTGTCTCGAGCGGCAGGTCCGCGACCTCGTCAAGCAGGATGGTGCCGCCGTCGGCATGCTGCAGCAGGCCCGGCGAAACCACGCCTTCCGCGACCTGTTCGCCGAACAGCACCGCTTCCATCGTTTCCGGTCGGATGCCGGCGCAGTTGACCGCGACGAAAGGCTTGTCGCCGCGCGGCGATTCGGCGTGGATGCCGCGGGCGATCACCTCCTTGCCCGAACCGCTCGGGCCCGTGATCAGCACGCGACTGTTCACCTGCGACAGCTTCTTGATCTGGTTGCGCAACGCCGCGATCGGCGGCGACGCGCCGATCAGCGGCCATTCGCGGCGGCTCTCGGCCCGCAGTTTGGCGTTTTCCCGCCGGAGCTCCGCCGCCTCCGCCGCACGATTGACGGAAATTATCATGCGGTCGGCGGCGAACGGCTTTTCGATGAAGTCGTACGCGCCGTCCTGAATCGCCGAAACAGCGGTCTCGATGTCCGCATGGCCCGACATCATCAGCACGACCGCTTCAGGCGCCGCCGCGCGCACCTCGCCCAAAAGCTCCAGGCCGTCGATTCGGCTGCCCTCGAGCCAGACGTCGAGCACCACGACGCGGGGGCCCTCGACCTTCAGCGTCTCGAGCGCCGAATCGGCGTCCGCCGCGACGGCGACCCGATAGCCTTCGTCCTCCAGCAGTCCGGAGACGGTTTCGCGGATGTCGCGTTCGTCGTCGACGATCAGGACATCGACCGTCATGGCAAGAAGGCTCCCCTTACGCGCATGCCGCTACGCGATTGCAGCCTGAAGCTCGCCATGGGCGGGCAGCTGCAGTTCGACGACAGCGCCGCCGCCGGCCCGATTGCGGATTGCAAGCGCGCCGCCGTGCTCCTCCAGGATACGCTGCACGATGGCGAGGCCCAAGCCTGTCCCTTCCTGCTTCGTCGTGACATAAGGCTCGACGATGCTGTCGAGCATGTCTTCCGGGACGCCGTCGCCGTCGTCCTCCACGGTCGCGGAGACGTACGCGCCGATGCGACGAACGGTCAGACGGATCTCGCCCGCCGCGTCGTCCTCGATCCTGGCGCGCCGCGCCTCGACGGCGTGCACGGCGTTGATCAGGATGTTGTTCAGCGCGCGCGTGATCTGGCCGGGGTCGCAATCGACGACCGCGTCATTGGCTTCGACCTGCAAGCGGATCGGCACATGCCGATGCTGCATTTCCAGGAGGAAGATCACCTCCTGGCACAACTCGCCAAGGTCGACGATCTGCATCGACGGCGTCGGCATCCGCGCGAACTCGGAAAACTCGTCGACCATCCCGCGCAGCGCCGCCACTTGGCGGATGATGGTGTCGCAGCACATCGCGAAGATTTCCGGGTCGTTCTCGATGGTCTTGAGATAACGCCGCTTCAGGCGCTCGGCCGCCAACTGGATGGGCGTCAGCGGGTTTTTGATCTCATGGGCGATCCGGCGCGCGACGCCCGACCACGCCGCGAGGCGCTTCGCCGCCACGAGGTCGGTGATGTCCGTGAAGGTGATCACCTGGCCCTGCAGCTCTTCGGCGGCGCCGGCTGCGGCGCGCGCAAGCAGAACCCGTTGCCGACCGTTTCGGATCACGCGCACCTCCATGTCGGTATGCGCGCGCGCATCCAGGATTTCGCCGAGTTCGGGCGACACGTCCGTCAGCCGGCGGCCGATCAGCCCGCCTGCGGGCGCGTCGAGCGCCTCCTCCGCATAGTGATTGGCGGCGCGAATAACGTTCGATTCGTCGAGGCTGAGCACGCCAGAGGTGACGCCGCCCAGGACGGCCGCAATGAAGCGCCGCCGCTCGTCCATCTCCGCATTCGCGGCGATCAACTCGTCCCGCTGCCGTTCGAGCTGGGACGTCATCCGGTTGAAGCCGACCAAAAGGTTGCCCATCTCGTCCGACCGTCCCCGGACGGGCACGCGCGCCGAAAGGTCGCCCGCGCCCACCTGGTCGGCCGTCTGGATCAGGTTCGAAATCGGCGCGGCCAGCGCGTTTGCGAACATCAGGCCGGCCCAGATCGCGGCAAGCACGAAAGCGACCCCGAACAGCAGATACAGGATCGATAGCCGCGCCTCGATCGTCGTACGCTGGTCGATCGATTCGCGATAGTCGCCGACCGCGCGGTTGACGCCCTCGACATGGCCGGAAATTCCAGGGTCGATCGCCCGACCCACGAGCAGGTAGCGGCCGACATCCGCCATCCAAAGGAGCGCGCGGACGCGCTCGCCCCGTCCGCCGCGCACGACGACCGCGGTCTGGGTCGACTTTGCGGAATGCAGCGCCCAGTTCGGCACGATTGCGTCGCGCAGGTCCGCGACGTCGCCGGCTTTCGCGAAAACCGTGCCCGCCTCGTCGAACACCACGATCTCGGCGAGGCCATAGCGCTCCGCCATCTTCTGCAAGGGGACGTCGAATTCCTTCGCGCGGACCCGCGCATCCGCGTTCGACTGCGCCAGCACGGCGGCCACGTCATAGGTGTCGCGCACGAGCCCAAGGCGATGCTCGCGCAAATATGCGCGAGCGATCGAAACGGACCGGCCGACCGCGGCCTCCACCTTGTCGCCGAACCATTGCTGTAGGCCGACATGCAGGAAGGCGACGGAGAAGATCACGAGCATGATGCTCGGCACCGTGGCGACCAGCCCGAACAGGAAGGCCGCGCGCGCATGCAGACGCGCGCCGCCGCCGCCCCGAATGCGCCCGCGGAAGAGCGCGGTCACGCGGATGGCGATCAGAACGGCCAGGATCGCGACGACGACCAGGTTGGCGTTCAGCGACAGGACGATGTTCGTCGGCGTCGACGGAACAAACGGCGCCTCGCCAAGCAGAATCGCCAGCGTGAAGCCGCCGAGCGCGAACGCCGTCAGGGCGACGCCGCCGACGAAGAAAATCGACCCTCGGCCGGAGAACAGTCCGCTCAGCATTCACGCCCTATACGCGGGCTGCGCGTCCGCCGCCAGACCGCACAGCCGCCGCCAAGCCCGCCAAGGACGACCGCAGCGGTCAAAGCGCGGCGCGGCCCACGCCCTTGACCACCGGAACGCCCAGCACCCGGATCTTCTTTCGCAACGTATTCCTGTTGATGCCGAGCACGTCGGCCGCGCGCACCTGATTGCCGCCGACCGCCGTCAGCATGTGCGCGATCAGCGGCCCCTCCACCTGCTCCAAGATTCGGTTGTAGAGCCCGGGCGGCGGCAGGTTGTCGCCCAGTTCGGCGAAATACCGGCTCAGATAGGCGTCGACGAGCTCGTCCAGCGAGCGCCGCGACGGGTCCAGCCGCACTTCGCCGCCCGCCTCGTTCGCGGTCTGGCCAAGATGCTCCGCCAGAATCTCCCGGACGGTTTCGGCGGAAATGACCTCTTCCGACGCCATGACCAGAATGCGCCGCACCAGATTCTCGAGTTCGCGGACATTGCCCGGCCAACTGTGCTCGCGGAGCGCCGCCAGCGCGGGCTCCGAAATCGAACGCCGCGGCAGGCCCTGGCGCTCGGCTTCGGCGAGGAAGTGGGCGACGAGTTCCGGGATGTCTTCCTTCCGCTCGCGAAGCGGCGGCAGGCGGACGGGCACCACGTTCAGGCGATAGAAAAGATCTTCGCGGAAGGCGCCCTGACGCACCGCCTGGCGGAGGTCGCGGTGCGTCGCGGAGATGATGCGCACGTCGGACTTGATGGGCGACGCCCCGCCGACCGGCACATATTCGCCCTGCTGCAGCACCCGCAGCAAGCGGGTCTGCGCCTCCGGCGGCATGTCGCCGATCTCGTCGAGGAAGAGCGTGCCGCCCTCGGCCTGCTCGAAGCGGCCGGCCGAGCGGGCGGACGCGCCGGTGAAGGCGCCGCGCTCGTGCCCGAAGAGCTCGCTCTCGATCAATTCGCGCGGAATGGCGGCCATGTTGATCGCGACGAACGGCCCGCGACGACGCGGGCCGAAATCGTGCAGCGCGCGCGCCGCCAGCTCCTTGCCAACGCCCGATTCGCCCGAGATCAGCACGGTCAGGTCCGTGCCCATCAGGCGCGCGAGCATGCGATAGACTTCCTGCATGGCGGGCGACCGGCCCTTCAGCGGCAGGCGATCCTCTTCGCGCTCGTCCGGCGGCGGCTCGTCGGGCGCGACCGCCGGTTCGGCGACAGCCCGCTCGACCATCGCCAAAAGCTCGCGCATGTCGAACGGCTTCGGGAAATACTCGAAGGCGCCCCGCTCGGTCGCCTTGATCGCGGTCATCAGCGTGTTCTGACCGCTGACGACGATAACCCTGAGGTTGGGCCGGGCGCGCCGGATGCGCGGCAGGAGGTCGAGGCCGCTCTCATCCG
>DAINCG010000043.1:9923-17175 GCA_036732525.1 Pseudomonadota bacterium
CAGCGCCACAGCGTCGCGGCGTTTCCGGTGGCCTTCACATCGTATCCCGCCCGCATGAACGCGTGGGTCAGGACGGTGCGGATCGAACGATCGTCGTCAGCGAGCAGGATCGTGCCTTTGCTCATCGAACGGTCTCCGTCTCGGCATAGAGCGGCAGGTGCACGGTGAAGATGGTGTTCCGCGGCTCGCTCTCGAACTCGACCGCGCCGCCATGGTCGCCGATGATCTTGGCGACGACGGCGAGACCCAGGCCGTGCCCGTTCGATTTCGTCGTGACGAACGGATCGAACACGTTGCGTTGCAGGTCCTCCGGGATGCCGGGGCCATTGTCCTGGATGGCGACCTCGACCGGCAGCATGCCGGCGTCGGACCGGCGCTCCGACGCCAGACGGATGCCTTGGCGGTAGCCGGTGCGCAGCCGGCCTTCCTTGCCGCCTTCGCGCGCAGCGTCGGCAGCATTCTTCAGTAAATTCAGGAAGATCTGCACAAGTCCCTCAAAATCCCCTCGAACCGGCGGCAGCGATGGATCGTATTGGTCGATGACATTCAGGCCAGCGAAGGCGCCGCTCGACTCGAGGACGCGGTAGGCCCGGTCGAGCGCTTCGTGGACGTTCACCGGCGACCGTGGCGCGGGCCCGACCTCGGCGAAAACGTCGATCCGTTCGATAAGGTTGCCGATCCGGTCGACCTCGTCGGCGATCAGGCGGCTGAGCGCCTTCTCATCGCCTTCGACCGCGGACTCGATGATCTGCGCCGCGCCGCGAATGCCCGCGAGCGGATTGCGCACCTCATGGGCCAGAACCGAAACCATGCCGGCCGCGGAGCGGGCCGCGCCCTGCCGCCGCATCTGCTGGTCGATCCGCTGCGCGATCGAAATCGGCGTCAGTTGGACGATCACATCCCCGCCCGGATCGGGCGCGCCGCCTTTGAACACCGGCGCCGTCGCGATGGAGATACGGTCGGGGTGCATGCGCGGGGTCGAGATGTGCACCTCGAACTCCGCCATCGGCATCACCTCCGTGCGCGAGTGGCGAATCAGCCCCGCGACGGCGCTGCCGAACCCGAACAACTCGTCGAGCGATGTCTGGCGTAACTGCGCGGCGCTGGTTTGCAGCAGCGCCTCGGCGGCCGGGTTCGCGAAAGTCAGCCTGTCGTTCGGATCGACGACGAGTATCGGCGTCGGCAGTGAGTTGAGCAGGTCTTCCGCATCTTGCTTCTCCAGCGCCATTCAACACTCCAGCTCGGCGAGCCGCGTTAGGTGTGCATATTTTTTATGCATCAAGCCCTTCCGTCTATTTAATAGGCAGTGCCGCGTCAAGAGCTATTCCGGCGCCAGCCCGATGGGTTAGGCTTCAAGACGCTGATTTTGGCCACGCTTGAGGAAACGACACGCCGATGCCGACTGCGCGGGTCGCCGCATTGATCGTCGCCGCGGGCGCCGGCGTGCGTTTTGGCGGCGATGTTCCAAAGCAATATCAAAAGATTGCGGGGCGACGCGTGATCGATTGGGCGGTCCGGTCGTTTCGCGCCAGTTCTCGCGTCGACATGATCCGATGCGTCATCGATGAGGCGGCGGTCGCGCTTTATCGCGCCGCCTGCGATGAACCGCCGTTGGCGATTCCGGGCGGCGCGACCCGCCAGGAAAGCGTGCGGCGCGGACTCGAAGCGCTGGCCGCCGAGCCGGAACCGCCCGATCGCGTGCTCATCCACGACGGCGCGCGACCGTTTGTCCCGCCGGCCGTCATCGACGCCGTGCTCGACGCGTTGGATCAGCATGACGCCGCCGCCCCCGCATTGCCCGTCCCGGATACGCTCTGCCTTGCCGAGCCGGGCGGATTCGGCGAAGACGTAGACCGCGCGAACTTCATACGTCGCCAGACGCCGCAAGGATTTCGGCTGGACGCGATTCTGGCTGCCCATCGCGCCCATGGCGCCGTATCGGCCACCGACGACATCGCCATCGCGCGAATGGCGGGTTTGCGGATTGGCTCGGTTCCGGGGTCTATGGCGTTACACAAGCTCACGACCCGGGACGACATGATGTTGCTCGACCGACTGCTGACAGACATACGCCGGCCGAGCGTCGGCTCCGGCTATGACGTTCATGCGTTCGGTCCGGGCGACAGAGTCGTGCTCTGTGGCGTCGAAGTGCCGCATGAGGCGGGACTCGTCGGGCATTCCGACGCCGACGTCGCGATGCATGCGCTGACCGACGCGATGCTGGGCGCCGTCGCCGCCGGCGATATCGGCCAGCACTATCCGCCAAGCGACCCGCAATGGCGCGGCGCGGCCTCCAAAGTATTCCTCGAAGGCGCACGCCAGGCGATCGTCCGCCAGGGCGGCCGACTTGAGAGCGTGGATGTCACCATCATTTGCGAGCGGCCGAAGATCGGCCCGCATCGCGAGGCAATGCAGGCGTCGCTCGCCCGCCTGCTCGACCTCGACATCGCGCGCGTCAACGTCAAGGCGACGACGACGGAGCGGCTGGGCTTTACCGGTCGCGGCGAAGGCATTGCGGCGATGGCGACCGCAACCGTGACGTTGCCGTGCTGATCAATCGAAGCTTGAAGCATCCGGATGCGCTGCTCGCCACCTGGTTCGGCAGCGGCCTGTTTCCGATGGGCCCCGGCACGGCAGGGTCGCTTGCCGCCTATCCGCTGGCCTATGCCGTTGCGGCCGCTTGGGGGCCCGCCGGTCTGCTCGCAGCGGCCGCCGCCGTCTTTGCAATCGGCCTGTGGGCCGCCGACGCCTATGTGCGGGCGACCGGCAACCCGGACCCGAAAGAGGTCGTGATCGACGAAGTCGCAAGCCAGATGTTGCCGCTTGCCGTCGTTCCGTTCGAAATTGCGCCCTGGGTCGCCGCCTTTGTGGCATTCCGGTTCTTCGATATCTTGAAACCGTGGCCATGCAGCGCGCTCGACCGAAAGCTGCATGGGGGCGTTGGCGTGATGGCCGACGATTTTGCCGCGGGCGTCTATGCTGCGCTCGTCATGTATGGATTGA
Organism: Pseudomonadota bacterium; assembly: GCA_036732525.1. Lineage (GTDB taxonomy): Bacteria > Pseudomonadota > Alphaproteobacteria > Bin95 > Bin95 > VMCJ01. Next base: position 12,927 of record DAINCG010000043.1, read on the forward strand.
CTGCCCTCGGAGTTTGGTAATGACGCTCAATCCGACCGAAGCCGAACTGCTGGCGCTTTCGACCGCCGCGCTCGACGCGTGCCGCGCGGCAGGCCTCCGCGCGACGACCGCCGAGTCCTGCACCGGGGGGCTGATCGTCGGCGCGCTGACCGACATCTCCGGATCGTCGGACGTGATCGGCCGAAGCTTCATCACCTATTCGAATGAAGCGAAAATGGAGATGCTCGGCGTTCCGGCCGAGACGCTCGCCGCCGAAGGCGCGGTCAGCGAGGCGACCGTCCGGGCGATGACGGCGGGGGCGCTCGCCGCGGCCGGGAAGGATGCGGACATCGCTATCGCCGTCAGCGGCGTCGCGGGGCCGGGCGGCGGGACGGCGGACAAGCCGGTCGGCCTGGTTTGGATGTGCGTGGAGCGGCGCGGGCGCGAAGCGCAGGCCGAGCATCACGTCTTTCCCGGCGACCGCCAGTCCGTGCGTCTGAAAACGGTCGCCCGCGCGCTTGAACTAATCGCCGAGGCCGCCAGCTAAAATTCGGGCCGGCCGGTCGCTCAACGGCTCACAGACGTCGCGGGCGCGCGACTCGAACGCCGCGACCATTCGGCGGACGGCCTCGCCGAAGAGCGCGCCGATCAGACGCTGCAGAATGACGGAGCGGAACTCGAACGACACGTCGAATTCGACGATGCAACCGCCCTCCGCGTCCTCCAGCAGCCACTTATTGTCGAGATGGCGCATGGGGCCCTTCGTATAGGCGACGTCGATGCGCTCATGCGGCGCGAGCGTCACGCGCGAAGTAAAAGTCTCGCGCACCATTTTGAAGCCGATCACCAAGTCCGCTTCGAACTCGCGGTCCGATGCGCCGCGCACACGCGCCGCGAGACACCAGGGCAGGAATTCCGGATAGCGGCCGACATCGGCGATCAGGTCGAAAATATCCTCCCGCCTGTAGGGCAGGAAGCGGCGTTCATGATGTGCAGGCATCGACTACTGCGCGGCCTTGGCGAGCCGGGCCGCGCGCGCATCCCTCAAGCGTACGAAGTCTTCATCTGCGTGGTAGGAAGACCGCGTCAGGGGCGTCGCCGACGTCAGCAGAAATCCCTTCCCGTCCGCGCTGTGCGCATAGGCCTTGAACTCATCCGGCGTGACGAACCGCTCAAGCGGATGATGCTTCGGCGTCGGCTGCAGATACTGGCCGATGGTCAGGAAATCGACGTCCGCGGAGCGCATGTCGTCCATGACCTGAAGCACCTCGTCCCGACCCTCGCCGAGGCCGACCATCAGGCCGGACTTCGTGAAGATCGTCGGGTCCTGCCGCTTCACCTGATCGAGCAATCGCAGGCTGTGATAATAGCGCGCGCCCGGACGTACGCTCGGATAGAGGCGCGGCACGGTCTCGAGATTGTGGTTGAAGACGTCAGGCCGCGCCCGCACGACGACTTCCAGCGCCCGCTCCTTGCGCAGGAAATCGGGCGTCAGGACTTCGATCGTCGTCTCCGGGCTGCGCTCGCGGATGTTGTTGATCGTCCGCGCAAAATGCTGCGCGCCGCCGTCCGGAAGATCGTCCCGGTCAACCGACGTGATGACGACATGCTTCAGGCCGAGCTGGGCGACGGCGTTCGCGACGTTGACCGGCTCCATCGGGTCGAGCATGCCGGGCCGGCCGGTCGCGACGTTGCAGAAGGCGCAGGCTCGGGTGCAGATCGCGCCCATGATCATCATGGTGGCGTGGCGCTTGGCCCAGCATTCGCCGATGTTCGGGCAGGCCGCTTCCTCGCACACGGTGACGAGGTTGTTGTCCCGAACGACGTCCCGCGTCGCCCGGTACTCCTTCGAGACCGGGGCCTTGACCCTGATCCAGTCCGGTTTTCGCTTCGGCGCGGACTCCGGCCTGTTGCGCTTTTCGGGATGCCGTAGGGCCGGCGCGTCCGTCGCGTATCGGGTCTCTGTCGTCATTCGCTAGAAGTGGATGGCGCGGCCGTACGCGTCAAGCACGGACTCGTGCATCATTTCGGAGAGAGTCGGGTGCGGGAAGACCGTGTGCATCAACTCCGCCTCGGTCGTCTCCAGGGTCTGCGCGACAGTGTATCCCTGGATCAGCTCCGTCACCTCCGCGCCGATCATATGCGCGCCCAGGAGTTCGCCGGTCTTTGCGTCGAACACGGTCTTCACCATCCCGTCCGGCTCGCCCAGCGCGATCGCCTTGCCATTGCCGAGGAACGGGAACTTGCCGACCTTGACCTCGCTTCCTTCGCCTTCTTCTCGGTCATGCCGACGCTCGCGACCTGCGGCCGGGCGTAGGTGCAGCCGGGAATCTTCGACGTATCGAGCGGATGCAGGCCTTCGACGCCCGCGATCTTCTCGACGCAGATGACGCCTTCGTGGCTCGCCTTGTGCGCGAGCCACGGCGGCCCTGTGACGTCGCCAATGGCATAGACGCCCGGCTCGTCGGTGGCGGACCACTCGTCGGTGACGATGTGGCCGCGATCGACCTTCACCTTCGTGTTGTCGAGCCCGATCTCCTCGGTATTGCCGATGATGCCGACGGCCATGATGACCCGGTCGATCTCGAGCGTCTCTTCGCCTTTGTCGGTCTCGATCGTCGCCGTGACGCCGCCCGACTTGCGGTCGAGCTTCGATACCTTGGCGCCGGTCAGAATGCGCATGCCCTGTTTCTCGAAGGCCTTCCGCGCCGCCGCGGAGATTTCCTCGTCCTCGACGGGAAGAATACGGTCGACGATCTCGACGATTGTCACATCGACGCCGAGGTCGTTGTAGAAGCTCGCGAACTCGACGCCGATGGCGCCCGAGCCGACGACCAGGAGCGACTTCGGCATCTCCTTCGGCACCATGGCTTCGCGATAGGTCCAGACCCGGTCGCCATCGGCCTCCATGTCCGGCAGCGACCGCGCCCGGGCGCCTGTCGCAATGATGATGTTCTTCGCCGAAAGCGTCTTGTCGCCGTCGATCTCGACCTTCCCGCCGCCGGCGAGCTTGGCCGCGCCCATCACGACGTCCACCTTGTTCTTCTTCAGCAGGTGCTGCACGCCGGAGGAGAGCTGCTTCGCGACGCCGCGCGACCGTTTCACGATCGCGTCGACGTCGAACTTGATGTTGTCGGCGGAGAAGCCGTAGTTCTTGAGGTTCTGCAGGATGTGCCAGACTTCGGACGAGCGGAGCAGCGCCTTGGTCGGGATGCAGCCCCAATTCAGGCAGATGCCGCCCAGGTGCTCCCGTTCGATCACCGCCGTCTTAAGGCCGAGCTGCGCGCCCCGGATGGCCGCGACGTAGCCTCCCGGCCCGCCGCCGATCACGATCAGATCGTAGTCCTGGTCCGCCATCGCTCCAGTCCTCCCCCTCTTACTTTTCCTAGAGCAGCATCGCAGCCGGGAACTCGATCATGCTCTTGAACGCCTGCAGCAGCTCCGCGCCGAGCGCGCCGTCGACGACGCGGTGATCGCAGCTCAGCGTGCAGGACATGACGGTCGCGACCGCCAACTGGCCGTCCTTGACCACCGGCCGCTGTTCGCCCGCGCCCACCGCCAGGATGGTGCCCTGCGGCGGGTTGATGACCGCGTCGAACTGCTTGATGCCGAACATACCGAGGTTCGAAACGCTTGTCGTCCCGCCCTGGTATTCCTCCGGCTTCAGCTTGCCGTCCCGCGCCCGCTTGGCGAGGTCCTGCATGTCCTTCGAGATCTGGCCGAGGCCCTTTTCGTCGGCGCGCCGCACGACGGGCGTGATCAGCCCGCCCTCAAGCGCCACGGCGACCGATACATCGACGGTCTTGTAGAGACGCACGCCGTCGTCGGTCCAGGACGCGTTCGCCGCCGGCACCCGCCGCAACGCCACGGCGAGCGCCTTGATGACGAAGTCGTTGACCGAGACCTTCACGCCCTCGGGCGCGCGGGCGTTCATTTCCTTGCGGACGCGCAGCAGTTCGTCGATCTCGCAGTCCACCGTCAGGTAGAAGTGCGGAACGGTCTGCTTCGATTCCGTAAGGCGCCGCGCGATCACCTTGCGCATCGAGGTGTGCGGAACCAGCTCGTACTCCTCCGACGCCGCTTCCGGCGCGGGGGCCGGCTTCGCTTCGGGCTTCTCGGCGGCCGCCTTCTCGTCCTCCGGCGCCTTCGGCAGGCCTTCCTTCAGAACCCGCTCGATGTCCGCCTTGACGATGCGGCCGTTGGGGCCCGAGCCTGGAATGCGCTCCAGCGGCAGGTCGTTTTCCTGTGCGAGCCGACGCGCGAGCGGGCT
>DAINCG010000044.1:0-1505 GCA_036732525.1 Pseudomonadota bacterium
GGCGCGAGTTCCGCGTCCGACAGGCCGAAAGCGATGCAGATCGCGGCGACGCGGCGGTCGATCGTGCGCAGCGTATCCACGATCTTGGTAACCCGCTGGCCGGTCAGGTCCTGGAAGCTGCAGGCCTGATAGATCGAAGTCGCGACGTCGTTGAGTTTCTCCGCCGCTGCGGAATCCGCCAACCCTGCAGCGACGTCCTCGGCTTCCTCGACCGCATCGAGGATCGTGGCCGTCGCCGCGGCGGTGCATTCGACGATGGCGTCCAGCTCGTCCGTGGCGCTCGGGATCTCGACCGCGCCGATATTCGCCGCGCCGAGGGCCTGAAGCTCGGTCATGGATTTCCGCAGGATCAAGGCGAGGGCCTTCATCTCCGCTGCAAGCTCGCTGGCCGAAAGCTTCGCGCTTTCCGCGTGCTCCACCCGCTCGGCGATCGTTCGCGCCGTCATGTTCGTCTGCATCGAAACGCCCCCTCACCTCACTCCCGAAACGCGTGCCAGGCGCGCCGCCGCCTTAGGCGGCGAGAACGCTGGCGAGCTTCGCGCGGAGAGTCTCGGCGTTGAACGGCTTCACGATGTAGTTGTTCACGCCCGCGCGCCGCGCCTCAATGACGTTCTCCGGCTTGCTTTCGGCGGTGATCATGATGAACGGGGTCGCCTTCAGCCGCTCGTCCGTGCGGACTTCCTTCAGCAGCTGCAGGCCGGTCATCGGCTCCATGTTCCAGTCGGAAATGATGAGGCCGTATTCCTTCTCGCGGAGCTTCTGCAGCGCGGAGCTGCCGTCGGTCGCTTCGTCGACGTTCTCGAAGCCGACCTGCTTCAGCAGGTTCCGAACGATCCGGAGCATCGTCTTGTAGTCGTCGACGATCAGAATCGGCATGGACTTTTTCACAACCATGGCAACTCTCCAAGCCAGTGTGTCAGATCGAAGTTATGTCGCGGCCGTCGTAAAATCCGAGTTAAAGACCGGCCGCAATCGGCGCACGACCTAGGGTCTGGCCCCTAGCCTTCGCGCAAAGCGCGGGTCAGCGCCCGCGCCTTATCCGGCGACATTTTCGCCATTACCGGCGCCAGAACGCGCGGCGACAGTTCGCGCGCAATCGACGTGACCAGCGTCAGGTCCAATTCGTCGAAGAGACGCGCGGCGTCCCTTGGCTTCATCGTCTTGTAGGCCTTGGCCAAGTCCTGAAGCCGGGCCTGCTCTTCGGAATTGTCGGCCTGCTTCATGGCGGTGAGCTTGCGCTCCTGTTCCATGAGCGCGGCCTTAAGCTCCTGAAGTTCCTTCGCCTGACGGGACAGCTTCTCCTCAAGCGCGCGCGTCAGGATTTCGCGCTCGCGCAAGGCCGCCTCGCGCGCCTCGAGTTCGCGGCGGCGCTCCGCAAGGCGGCTCAACACTGCAAGCTCAGCCCCGTCGAGCGAAAGCAGCGGACGCTCCGGCGCAGCTTCGGGCGCCTTCATGACCTCCTCGGATTCAGCCTTTGCGGCAGCATCCGAAGCGGCGCCCGCCGC